>NZ_JBYTBG010000009.1:0-144764 GCF_058788915.1 Brevibacillus sp. FW301-21C12A | reverse complement strand
GTTCTTTCGACAGCTATCGTTACATTTAACAATACGGTTGGCATGAATCATGGGGATGCTCCTGATTTGGGATTGGGAGCTGCTGGTGCGGGGGCAGCAGTAGGGACAATTAGAAATCCAGGTAAAAATGTTGCAAACGGGACGGGTAATGAATTTAATAAAGCAAGTTATCAGAAACCTACAGCCAATAAAACAACATTATGGGATATTACTAAGAATAGTAAATCTATGGTAAAGGCTAATTATAAAGGGAAGCCTATCAATGTTTATGAGGATTCCAATGGCCTTTGGTGGGCAAAGGATTTACAGGGTGATGGAGGTTCAGCATTTAAAGTATTTAAAAGATCAGGTAAAGAATTAAATTGGTATAGAGATGCTGATCCGTATGGAAATTTTATTCCTCTTGATTCAAAGCATAAAGGCCCTGTGGGATTAAAACTAAAAATTCAGTAGGTGTTAAGATATGTATTTGGGAGAAAAAGATGCAAAAAAATTAATATCATTAGGCTTTAAGAGAACATACTATGTGGATGAAATTGCACCATTTGATATTTACAAGCTTAACGATGATGAGTGGTGTGTAGGTGGGAGAATTATTCCCGATGAAATATTGTTATCACCCGAAGAAGTTTATAAAAATGGCTTATGGCTTCCAAACATCTATGACTTAATGTTATGGCTTGAGAGAAACGAATTTAAGTATATTTTAAGTCATAATTATGAAGGTTTATTATACAGAATCGAAGTCTTTGATGAGGATAAAAATATTCTAGTGAAAGCAAAAGGAGGCACAGTAGAAAACGTCTTATTTAAAGCGATTAGTAAATTGTTGGAAATGAAAATATAGAACTATATATAACTCGAAAGCCCCAAACGAGTAACCAACTACTTGTCTGGGGCTTCTTTTTTCCTCTATATGCAGCGCGAACAATATTGATTTTGTGGAACAATTAACAGAATAGAAGATTCTTTGGCATTATGTGTCGTCCAGCAAGTATCAGCAAGCGCCACTCACGATTACCGCTCCGAAGTCCAGTCCCACCAATTTCGCCCGCACAGTGGGGACAAGCAGGAGGTAGCAGATTTTGCCCAGGCGCTGGTGAAGCATCGGGCGAATCCGGCTGAGCTGGAGAAGCTGCTGGCCAAAGACTCGTTGAACCATTTTGCGATGCAAGACTATGTAAAAGGGTTGGCGCTGTTCAAGTCCGTTCAGGTCGTCGAGGCCGTGCCGGAGAAGCTGTACACGGTGACAAAGGAAGATGCCTACAACAATTACCGCGCCATCGTGAAGTTCAAATATGTCGGCTATACGGCAGACAACAGAGTGATCGAAAAAACAGATTGGATCGGCCTCGTCAAACGCGGCAGTATGGACGGGGCCGCCTGGCAGGCATGGGGCGTCATCTGGCAAGATTCCGGGATCGATGTGTCCGATGTGAGGCTGATCCAGCTCGAAAAGCCGCAAAAAGGAGAAGAAATAGGCGTGATGACCACAGATGCGGGGGTCATCAAGCTCAGGCTGTTTCCGGACAAGGCTCCGAAAGCGGTGGAAAACTTTAAGACGCTGGCCAAAAAAGGCGCCTACAACGACATGATTTTTCACCGGGTCATCAACGATTTCATGATTCAGGCAGGCGAACTGACAGGGCCGGATGGCAAGGAGCTGCCGAGCATATACGGCCAAGATTTTGAAGACGAGTTTAACCGCGACCTGTTCAATTTCCGCGGAGCGCTCAGCATGGGCAACGCGGGACCCAATACGAACAGCACACATTTTTATATCGTACAAAGTCCCAAGGTAGATCAGGAGTACCTCGATCTATCCGCGCTCCCATTGAATGCAGAAGCCAAGTACAAGGAAATAGGCGGACGGGCCTACCTGGACAACCGCCACACGGTATTTGGGCATGTGTTTGAAGGGATGGAAGTCGTCGACAAGATTGCCGCGCAAAAAACGGATGAGGCGGCAAGGTCGCTGAACAATCCGGTGAAGGTGCAGAAGATCGAGTTTGTCATTTACAATCCGTAAACGCAACAGAAACCAGGTACCCCCTTTCAGCCCGATGCTTTTGGGAGAACAGGGGGCTTTTTGCGAAAAAAAGCAGCTCAAAACGGTTCCCAGCGCAGTTTCCGCGCCTGCTGGAAGCGCTCCTGCACGTAGGGCCAATGGACGATGTTCCACCAGTTTTCCACGTATTTGTCCCGCTGGTTTTGATACTGGAGAAAATAGGCGTGCTCCCAGACGTCCAGCACGAGCAGCGGGACCGTATCCCATTGCGCCAGGTTTTGATGCTTTTCCGCCGTCAAGATTTCCAGGTGCTGGGCGCGCGGTGACCAGACGAGGATCGCCCAGCCGGGGCCTTCCACTTTTCTGGCTGCCTGGGAAAACTGCTGCTTGAATGCGTCAAAAGACCCGAAGTACCGCTGAATCGCATCAGCCAGGTCGCCTGTTGGCGTGCCGCCTCCGTGCGGGCTCATGGAAGGCCAGAAAATCGTATGCAAATAATGGCCAGCTCCGTTAAAAGCCAGCTCGCGCTCCCAGTGGCGAATCAAGTCGTAGTTGCCGCTTTGGCGGGCTTCGACCAGCTTTCGCTCCGCCGTATTCAGATCGTCTACGTACTTCTGGTGCAGCTTCTCGTGATGAATGCGCATCGTCTGCTCGTCGATATACGGCTCAAGGGCGTTCGGCGCGTACGGCAGCGGGGGAAGCGTATGACGGCCAGGGGCGACGGGGCGTGCGACGCGAACCGGCTCGCGTGCGGTGTCTCGTACGGCCTGGTAGGCAGCAGGGGCGGGGATGGCGGCCTGGTTCATCTGAGCGGGTGTGACTGCGAGCGCCTCCTGTGCTCCTTGTACCGCTTCCGTTTCCAAAAGCTCCTCGTGCGCCATTGTCGGCTCGTCGAACCGTTCATCCTCCGTAAGCTGGGCCAGCCGCAAAAAATGGTGGAACTGCTCCTGTACTTGCTCTGCCCGCGCGATGAGCGCCGGGAGCAACTCTATTGCTTCGGTCTTATCCATCCGCGTAGCCTGTCTTCCTATTTTGGTAAAAGATTCTTCAAATTTGTGCAGATGCCGCTCCAGCTCCCGGTTCAGTGTTTTTTGTCTCCGCAAATGATCGATCCATTGGCAGCCCCACTGACTCCAATCCAGCAATTGCTTGGTTTTCTCTTCCAAAAAAATTCCTCCTCACTTGGGCGCATCTCATTTTCAGATTATGAACGCAGCCCAGAGAAGGTGCGACATTCGCGGAGTACAAGAAAATTAAACTCGGCATATGGTAGTAGCACAAATGTTTGAGTGGTATGCTGTACTATATTCATTACAACAGGGGAGACACATTTGCATGAGTAGAGATGGAGCGATTGCCGTCATTGATTCAGGAGTGGGAGGATTGACCGTAGCCAAAGAAGTCATGCGTCAGCTACCCGAAGAAACGATCATCTACGTAGGAGACAACGCGCGGTGCCCGTACGGCTCCAAGTCCCCGGAAGAGATTCGGACATACAGCTTTCAAATGATTGATTACGTCATGAATACGCCGCTCAAGGCGCTGGTGATTGCCTGCAATACGGCAACAGCGGTCGTCCTGGAGGAAGCGATGGCTTATTTGCCGCTGCCGGTGATCGGGGTGATCGAGCCGGGAGCGCGTGCAGCCGTTTCGGTGACCAAAAATGGACGGGTTGGCGTGATCGGAACCGAGATGACGATTCGCACGAAAGCATACGAACGTGCCCTCTTGCGTGCCGAGCCGGATTTGTATGTGGTGGGCAAGGCTTGTCCGGCGTTCGTGCCGCTGGTGGAAAATCATCAGGCGAACTCGGACCAGGCGCGCATGATCGTAAAAGAAGCATTGGCGCCTTTGCTCGCGGAGAATCTGGACACTTTGATTCTCGGCTGTACCCACTATCCGCTCTTGGCGCCCGTGATCCAGGAGGTCATGGGAGAGGGCGTCCGGTTAATCAGCTCCGCCGAGGAAACAGCGCGCGAGTTGTCCGTCCAGATCGCTCCGTTGGCTGGTCGCGGACAGCAAGAGCCGGGCCAGCATCTGTTCGTCACGAGCGGAGACGCTGAGCGCTTCCGGACGATCGCCGAAGAGTGGCTGGCCAGCAAGGTGAACGTCCTGCATCACTCCCTGGAAAAATCGGTACAGCCGTAAAAACGCGGCTGGCTGTCCTTTTTGCCAGACAAACTTTCAACGCATAAACCCAAGCCCTGCTCGTATACATGGTAGTACAAAGTGTCTGGAGGAGGCTGGGGAAATGAAGATGGGACACATAGGCAAAATGACGGCCGTTCTGGGGGTAAGCGCCGTGCTTTTGTCGGGCTGCGGTCTGTTTGGCCCGGAATCGGAAACGAGCAGCATCGACGCACCGCCACAGTCACAGGTTTCAGCCGATCAGCCAAACGGTACAGTTTCACCCGATGTCGCCGTCCAAGGCAGCGAGCAAGCGGTCCAACAGACAAGTGACAAGACCGTCTATCTGCTCGACGCAAACGGCTACGTCGTACCGGTGTCGCTGACGCTTCCGAAATCAGAAGGTCCTGCCAAGCAAGTGTTGAGCTACATGGTCAAGGGCGGGCCTGTCGAGAGCATGCTGCAGGGAGGCTTTTCAGCCGTGCTGCCGGCAGGGACGGAAGTGAAAGGATTGGTTATCAAAGACGGCGTGGCGACGGTGGACTTTTCCAAAGAGTTCAAAGCGTATGAGGAAAAAGACGAGAAAAAAATTCTCGACGCAGTGACGCGGGCGCTGACCGAGTTTTCCAACGTCAAGACGGTGCAAATCTGGGTGAACGGAACACCGCTTACCGAGATGCCGGCCGCCAGCACGCCGATTACGCAGTTGGACCGCAACCACGGGGTCAATCTGGAGCTGGCGGACGGAGCGACACCGGGCAATACGTCAGCGGTCACGGTTTATTTCCAGGGGCAACTGGATGACAAGCGCACGTACTACGTTCCGGTCACCCGTCTCGTTCCGGAGACAGCGGACATCGCCAAGGCGACCGTGGAGGAGCTTATCAAAGGGCCGAAGCAAGGCTCGCAACTGTTCAGTTCCCTGCTGCGGACGACTCGCGTGCTGGACGTAAAACAGGAGAAAGACCTGATTACCGTCAACCTGAGCAGCGACATTCTCAAGTACGACGACGGCAAGGAAGCAAGCCCGGAGGCGCTGCAATCCCTCGTGCTTTCCTTGACGGACTCGACGGGAGCCAAGCAGGTGCAGCTTCTCGTCGAGGGCAAACCGCTTGCCAGCGGCGATTTTACGAAGCCTGTGAGCCGTCCGTTGCAGCTCAATCCGATCGCGTTTTAATTCCGTCAAGCCTGCCTACCCACGCCCGAATGTTGCGAGCGTGGTTTTTTCTTTTCCAAACATTTTTTCGCGCCCCTTTACCGCCAAAAAAGAGTCAACCGAATATTTGCAATTGCTGTAAATAAGGCAGAGTCGTTTGGGCAGTGGCAGATCGTTTCCTGCCTCTGGTATAATGAGCGGAGTGTATCAAAGCGATTTAGGAGGAACTTGGAATGAGAGTGGATGGCCGTGCCCATGACCAGTTGCGCCCAGTAACGATTACGCGCAATTACATTAAACACGCAGAAGGATCGTGCCTGATCGAAGTCGGAGACACCAAGGTAATTTGTACGGCAACTCTGGAGGATCGGGTACCGCCTTTCATGCGTGGCGGCGGGAAGGGCTGGATCACAGCCGAGTACTCCATGCTTCCCCGCGCGACAGCGACCCGCAACGCGCGTGAGTCTTCCAAAGGCAAGGTCGGAGGACGGACGATGGAAATTCAGCGTCTGATCGGCCGCGCGCTGCGTTCGGTGGTGCATCTGGAGGCGATGGGAGAACGCACGATCTGGCTGGATTGCGACGTGATTCAGGCGGACGGCGGTACGCGCACCGCTTCCATCACGGGCGCGTATGTGGCGATGGTCGACGCGATGCAAAAGCTGGTGGAGAGCGGCGTCTGGAAGCAACTGCCGCTGAACGATTTTCTGGCGGCGACCTCTGTTGGGGTGATCGGCGAAGAGACCGTGCTGGATTTGAACTACAAAGAAGACTCGACAGCGACGGTGGACATGAATGTCGTCATGACAGGCAAAGGCAAGTTCGTCGAGCTGCAAGGCACCGGCGAGGACGCGCCGTTTTCCCCGGAGCAGTTGCAGGAGATGATCGCGCTTGCGAAAATCGGGATCGGCAATCTGATCCAGAGCCAGAAGCAGGCGCTCTCTGATGTTCCCCTGACGTTTGCCGAAAACGTAGCGGAGGAAAGCCATGTCTGATCGAAAAAAAGTCGTCCTGGCGACACGCAACCAGGGAAAAGTGAAAGAGTTCAACCGACTGTTTGCCGATTACGGCTGGGAAGGCATCAGCCTTGCGCAGTACGAGGGCGTGCCGGAAGTGGTGGAGGACGGGGACACGTTTGAAGCCAATGCGCTGAAAAAGGCAATCGAAATCTCTACATACTTGCAACTGCCGGCTCTTGGCGACGACTCCGGGCTGGAGGTGGACGCGCTGGACGGACGCCCGGGCGTCTACTCCGCCCGATACGCCGGGGAAGAAGCGACAGACGAACAAAACTGGCGCAAGCTGCTGCACGAGCTAGAAGACGTGCCGATGGAGCAGCGCACCGCGCGTTTTCGCTGCACGCTGGCGCTGGTCGTTCCGGGCGAGGAGCCGATTATCGCGACGGGCGCCTGTGAAGGGCTGATCGCTCGCGAGCCAAAAGGAACAAACGGCTTCGGCTACGACCCCGTCTTCTACATTCCTGAGCTGGAAAAAAGGATGGCGGAGCTTTTGCCGGAGGAAAAGAACCAGATCAGTCACCGGGCCAAAGCGATGCAGAAGCTCTTGGAAGTGCTGAAATAGCGGGCGCACAGCCTGACAGAAGAGAACACGGGAGAGTGAGGCGCGATGGGCATTCTCGTCGTAAGTGACAGCCACGGTCTTGTCCGCGAAGTTGCTCAGGTGGCAGACCGACATTCGGTCGACAAAATTTTGCATTGCGGCGATTTTTGCGTCGACCACAAGCGCGAGCCGTTTTCCCGGATGACGCTTGTGCGAGGCAACTGTGATGCGACTTCTGAGGTTCCTGTCGAGCAGCAGACCAACTGGCGGGACCTGCACATCCTGCAAACGCACGGGCACCTGTTCGGAGTCAAAAGCTCGCTCCTTCGCCTGCATTACCGGGCCGAGGAAGTCGGCGCAAACGTGGTCGTCTTCGGTCACTCGCACGTTCCGGCCTGTGGCGTGGAGCGGGATATTCTGTTTTTGAATCCGGGCAGCCTGCAGTTGCCGAGAGGTTTTGACGTGCCGACCTACGCGATCATCGAGGAGACGGGCGTCACGCCAAAAACGGTTCAGGTGGCCGTCACCTTTTACGACTACCAGGGCAACGTGGTGCGTGATTTGGGCGGAAGCTATTCGATTCGGCGCTGAATCGAGTGGCTTCTTGTCAAATAAAAGATTTATGCTATACTAGAATGGTTATAATGGCTAGAATATTATCATCCGAGCCTGCGAAGATACCATGGCGCGGCTGGCGATGTTCTGTTGATTCGATTTAGGAGGGGAAGTTTACGTGGCAGCAAATTGGGAAAAGGTAGAGAATAACCAGGGAGTCCTGACGGTTGAAGTAGATGCTTCGCAAGTAGACGCAGCATTGGATCAAGCGTTTAAAAAAGTTGTGCAAAAGGTTCAGGTTCCAGGATTCCGCAAAGGAAAAGTACCGCGCAAAATGTTCGAATCCCGTTTTGGTGTGGAGTCTCTGTACCAAGACGCGCTCGATATTCTGCTTCCAGCCGCTTACGGACAAGCTGTTCGTGAAACTGGCATCGAGCCGGTAGATCGTCCAGAA
This sequence comes from Brevibacillus sp. FW301-21C12A, assembly GCF_058788915.1. Taxonomy (NCBI): domain Bacteria; kingdom Bacillati; phylum Bacillota; class Bacilli; order Caryophanales; family Paenibacillaceae; genus Brevibacillus; species Brevibacillus sp. FW301-21C12A. Next base: position 136,904 of record NZ_JBYTBG010000009.1, on the reverse strand, counting down.
GTAGACGTAGAGCAAATGGAAAAAGGGAAAAACCTGATCTTCAAAGCTACTGTAACCGTGAAGCCAGAAGTGAAGCTCGGCGACTACAAAGGTCTGACCATCGAAGAAAAAGACTTCACTGTGACTGACGAGACCGTGGATGCTGAACTGAAGCGCATGCAAGAGCGTCACGCTGAACTGGTAGCAGTAGAAGAAGGCGCTGCCCAAGAAGGCGATATCGTTGTCATTGATTTCGAAGGCTTCCAAGACGGTGTTGCATTCGAAGGCGGAAAAGCAGAAGACTACTCTCTGGAACTGGGTTCCGGCACTTTCATCGCTGGCTTTGAAGAGCAACTCGTAGGTCTTGCTATCGGCGATGAAAAAGAAATCAAGGTAACCTTCCCGGAAGAGTACCATTCTCCTAACCTCGCTGGCAAAGAAGCGGTATTCAAAGTGAAATTGAACAGCCTGAAGCGCAAAAACCTGCCAGTGCTGGACGACGAGTTCGCAAAAGACGTGAGCGAGTTCGACACGCTGGAAGAGCTGAAAGCTGACACCAAGAAAAAACTCGAAGAAAAAGCTGCGCAAGAAAAAGAACAGTATGTTCGCGAACAACTGGTTCTGAAAGCAGCGGAAAACGCGGAAATCGATCTGCCGGCTGTGATGGTTGAGCACGAGCTGGACCAAATGGTGAACGAGTTCGGCCAACGCCTCCAATACCAAGGCATGACACTGGAGCTGTACTACCAGTTCTCCGGTATGGACGAAAGCCAACTGCGCGACCAACTGCGTGCAGATGCGACCTCCCGCGTGCGCACATCTTTGACACTGGAAGCAATCGGCAAAGCGGAAAAAATCGAAGCGACAGAAGAAGATGTAACCGAAGAGCTGAACAAGCTGGCTGGCGTTTACGGCCGTCCTGCTGACGAGCTGCGCAAAATCTTCACTGCCCAAGACAACATGCTGGCACTGTACCGCGACGTGCAAATTCGCAAAACAGTCGATTTCCTGGTTGCACAAAGCAAAGTAAGCGCATAAGCTTAGGAAGAACGCATGATTGGCCAGTGGTCAGGCTCTCTTGGCCACTGGCTGTACCAACTACAAGGCACGATGCACTCGTGCCTTGTTTTTCCACCATCGACTTTTTGGTAAAATCCTTCTCAACTAAAGGGCGACCCCTTTTACCGCAAAGGAGGAAAGATACATAATGCTGATCCCAATGGTCATCGAGCAAACAAGCAGAGGCGAGCGCTCCTACGATATTTACTCGCGCCTCTTGAAAGACCGGATTATTCTGCTCGGCACGGAGATTGACGATGAAGTTGCCAATCTGGTAGTGGCCCAACTGCTCTTTTTGCAGGCGGAAGATCCGGAAAAAGACATTTCGCTATACATAAACTCTCCAGGCGGTTCTGTAACAGCAGGTATGGCTATCTACGACACGATGCAGTACATCAAGCCGGATGTGTCCACGATTTGCGTGGGCATGGCTGCCAGCATGGGAGCGTTTCTCCTCGCTGCTGGCGCCAAAGGCAAGCGCTTTGCTTTGCCAAACAGCGAAGTGATGATTCATCAGCCACTCGGAGGCGTGCGTGGACAGGCAGAGGACATCCGTATTCACGCGGAATGGATTCTGAAAACGAAGCGCCAGCTTAACCAGATTTTGTCCGAGCGTACAGGTCAACCGTATGAGCGGGTCGAGCTGGATACTGATCGCGACAACTTCATGAGTGCAGAAGAAGCCAAGGCCTATGGATTGATTGACACGATTATCGAACGCAAAAACTGACCCGTTGTGAGGTGAAGCGCATGTTTAAGTTTAACGACGACAAAGGCCAACTGAAGTGCTCCTTCTGCGGCAAGTCCCAGGAACAGGTGCGCAAGCTGGTAGCCGGTCCTGGCGTTTACATTTGTGACGAGTGTATCGAACTGTGCAACGAAATTGTGCAGGAAGAGCTGGGCACGGAAGAAGAAATCGACATGAAAGAAATTCCGAAGCCTGTGGAAATCCGCAAAATCTTGGACGACTATGTCATCGGCCAGGACTTGGCGAAAAAATCGCTGTCTGTAGCGGTGTACAACCACTACAAGCGGATTAACTCCGGGGCGAAGATCGAGGATGTGGAGCTGCAAAAGTCCAACATTCTGCTGATCGGGCCGACAGGTAGCGGGAAAACATTGCTCGCGCAAACGCTGGCGCGCATCTTGAACGTGCCGTTTGCGATCGCGGACGCCACCTCTCTGACGGAGGCCGGCTACGTGGGCGAAGACGTGGAAAACATTTTGCTCAAGCTGATCCAGGCTGCTGACTACGATGTGGAAAAAGCCGAAAAAGGCATCATCTACATCGATGAAATTGATAAAGTCGCACGCAAGTCGGAAAACCCTTCGATTACGCGCGACGTTTCCGGCGAAGGCGTGCAGCAGGCTCTCCTGAAAATTTTGGAGGGCACGGTTGCCAGCGTTCCACCGCAAGGCGGACGCAAGCATCCGCATCAGGAATTTATCCAGATCGACACGTCGAACATTTTGTTCATCTGTGGCGGTGCATTCGATGGGGTAGAGCAAATCATCAAGCGTCGTCTGGGCAAAAAGGTAATCGGCTTCGGCGCTGATTTTGCCGATGGTGTCAAAGGCGATCTGAAAGCGGGCGAGTACCTCAAGTACATCCTGCCGGAAGACTTGCTGAAATTCGGCCTGATCCCAGAGTTCGTCGGCCGTTTGCCAGTTCTGGCTACATTGGAGCCGCTGGACGAGGAGACGCTCGTGCGCATCTTGACCGAGCCGAAAAACTCGCTGGTGAAGCAGTATCAAAAACTGCTCAGCCTGGACGGCGTCGAGCTGGAGTTTGATGCCGGCGCCCTCCTGCAAATTGCCAAAGAGGCGATCAAGCGCAATACCGGTGCGCGCGGACTGCGTGCCATCATCGAGCAGATCATGCTCGACATGATGTATGAGCTGCCTTCCCGCGAGGACGTGACCAAGTGCGTCATCACGGAAGAAACGGTGCGCGACAAAGTGAAGCCGCGCCTTATGACCAAAGAAGGCCGCGAGTTGCACGGCGAAACTGCATAATCGTTGTTTGAGCGAACCATCCCGCTTTTGCGGGGTGGTTTTTGTTTTTTCAAGAGACGTTGCTACCTTCTTCCATATTCATCCAGTTGGCTTTGCGGGTTTATGGTTTACGTACTCGTTTGCGGGGCAATACTACTTGATATCGTTGAAGAGACGCTTTTACATATGCGTAAAAAAGCTGCAAGGACGCATGGGAGGGACTGCATATGGACTATACCACGTTGGTCATTGCTGTCATTGAAGTGGTTGTTGGAATTGTGATTGGCACCTACTTCTGGAATTTGCTGCGAGCGCAGAGAAACACGAAAACTTCCACGGAAAAAGAATCGCGAAAAGATCTGGACACGATTCGCAGAATGAGAATGATCGCCTTGACAGAACCGTTGTCAGAAAAAACACGGCCCGCTACCCTGGAGGAAATCGTAGGGCAGGAGGATGGGCTGCGGGCGTTGCGTGCCGCGCTGTGCGGACCGAACCCGCAGCACGTCATCATCTACGGACCGCCGGGAGTGGGCAAGACCGCTGCTGCCCGGGTCGTGCTGGAAGAAGCGAAGAAAAACAAGCTTTCGCCTTTTAATGCGGACGCCAAGTTTATCGAAATTGACGCGACGATTGCCCGGTTTGACGAGCGGGGGATTGCGGACCCGCTGATCGGCTCTGTTCACGACCCGATCTACCAAGGGGCGGGCTCGCTCGGTCAGGCCGGCATTCCCCAGCCGAAGCCGGGCGCGGTAACGAAAGCGCACGGAGGCATGCTTTTTCTCGATGAGATCGGGGAGCTTCACCCTGTGCAAATGAACAAGCTGCTGAAAGTGCTCGAAGACCGCAAAGTCATGCTGGAAAGCGCCTATTACAGCGAGGAAAACAATCAGATTCCGTCGCATATTCACGATGTGTTCAAATATGGGCTGCCTGCCGATTTTCGTCTGGTCGGCGCGACGACAAGGCTGCCTGAAGAGCTTCCTGCCGCCCTGCGCTCTCGTTGTCTGGAGATTTTCTTCCGGCCGTTGAAAGGCGCGGAAATCGGCAGCATCGTGCGCACAGCCGTTCCCAAGATGCAGATGACCATCGAGGACAGTGCAGTGGCAGTCATCGAGCGTTACGCCACCAATGGCCGCGAAGCGATCAACACGCTGCAAATCGCTGCAGGGATTGCGCTAACCGAGGAACGCAATACGATCATCGCGCAAGATGTGGAGTGGGTCGTACACAGCAGCCAAAAATCGCCGCGCCCCGAAAAGCAGGTGCACGATACGCCACAGGTGGGGCTGGTGAACGGGCTTGCCGTTTACGGGCCGAACATGGGCAGCGTCATGGAGCTGGAAGTGACGGCTACGCCAACCGCCGTGCCTGGTCAGGGGCGAATGACGATGACGGGCATGGCCGAGGAAGAGGAAATGGGCAGCCGCAGCCGCACGATTCGCCGGAAGTCCATGGCCAAAGGGTCGATCGAAAACGTCCTGACCGTGTTGAACCGGATGGGAGTTCGTCCGTACGATTACGATCTGCATGTCAACTTCCCGGGCGGAGTCCCTGTCGACGGACCTTCCGCAGGGATCGCGATTGCGGTCGCCATCTATTCGGCGATTATGGAAGTGCCGGTAGACAACCTGCTCGCCATGACGGGCGAAGTGAGCATTCACGGCAAGGTGAAGCCGGTGGGCGGCGTGGTCGCCAAGGTCGAGGCGGCCCGGCAGGCGGGAGCGACGCGCGTGCTGATTCCCGAAGAAAACTGGCAGAGCATTTTCGCTGACATGAAGGGCATCGAGGTGATTCCGGTTTCGACCGTCTCGCAAGTCATGGAACTGGCTGTGCCGAAGGTCGCTGTGCAGGATGAGGAAGCGCCTGGATTTACCTTGCAGATTCCGGCGGAGGATTTGGCCTCCTCGCCAATGACGCTCTAACAGTCGCAAGCGCCCGCGGATTAGACATCGGATTGTGTTTGCGCTACAATGGTAAAAAGCTTCTGCTTGCAAAGAGCCCGGGGCCCTACCCGGCCTGTAACGGGCTCCCCAAATGCTGGGGATGGACGCGTCAGAATGACTGTCTGTTCTACGTGTCGTTTGGGGTGATTCGGATATGCCGGGTGGGCAAAAAACGGCTTTGGGAGCCGTTTTTGTCTGTTATCAGGCTCTTGGCAAGAAGGGATAGATCAACAAGGAGAGGTGCATCCGCTTGGGCGAACGTTCCGGTAAACGAGAATTACCGCTTCTCCCGTTGCGAGGATTGCTTGTGTATCCGACCATGGTACTCCACCTGGACGTTGGACGGGAAAAGTCCATCCGCGCACTGGAGCAAGCCATGGTGGACGATAACAAGATTTTGCTTGCGACACAGGAAGAAGTTCATATAGAGGAGCCAGAGGCAGAGCAAATTTACAGCATCGGTACCGTTGCGCGTGTGAAACAAATGCTGAAGCTGCCAAACGGCACAATCCGTGTGCTGGTAGAGGGGCTGCAACGCGCAAAGATCGAGGAATATCTTCAACAGGAAGATTATTTCGTTGTGTCCGTTACATATTTGGAAGAAGAAAAAACGGAGGAAAATGAAGTAGAAGCTCTGATGCGTTCGCTGCTCAACCACTTCGAGCAATACATCAAGCTGTCGAAAAAAGTTTCCCCCGAGACGCTTACATCCGTAACAGACATCGAAGAACCGGGCCGACTGGCTGACGTGATTGCTTCCCATCTGCCGCTGAAAATGAAGGACAAACAGGAGATTTTGGAGACGGTCAACATCAAGGAGCGGCTCGAAATTCTTTTGGATATTTTGAACAACGAGCGCGAGGTGCTGGAGCTGGAGCGCAAGATCGGCAACCGCGTGAAAAAGCAGATGGAGCGCACGCAAAAGGAATACTACTTGCGTGAGCAGATGAAAGCCATTCAAAAAGAGCTCGGCGACAAGGACGGCCGTCAGGGAGAAGTGGATGAGCTGCGCGCGCAGTTGGAGAAATCCGACGCTCCCGAAAGAATCAAGGCGAAAATCGAAAAAGAGCTGGAACGACTGGAAAAGATGCCAGCCACTTCTGCAGAAGGCTCGGTCATCCGGACGTACATCGACACGCTGCTCGCTCTGCCGTGGACGAAGACGACGGTGGACAATCTCGACATTCACCACGCGCAAGAAGTGCTCGACGAGGATCACTACGGTCTGGAAAAGCCGAAGGAGCGCGTGCTGGAATATTTGGCTGTGCAAAAGCTCGTCAACTCGATGCGCGGGCCGATTCTCTGTCTGGTTGGACCTCCCGGCGTCGGGAAAACTTCCCTCGCGCGCTCGATCGCACGCGCACTGGAGCGCAAGTTCGTGCGCATTTCGCTCGGGGGCGTGCGTGACGAAGCCGAGATTCGCGGGCATCGCCGCACCTACGTGGGCGCGCTGCCAGGCCGCATCATCCAGGGGATGAAGCAGGCGGGCACGATCAATCCGGTCTTTTTGCTGGATGAGATCGACAAGCTGGCGTCCGATTTCCGGGGCGATCCGGCATCGGCGCTCCTGGAAGTGCTGGACCCGAACCAAAACGACAAGTTCAGCGACCACTATATCGAAGAGACGTACGACTTGACGAATGTTATGTTCATCACGACGGCGAACAGCCTCGACACGATTCCGCGCCCGCTTTTGGACCGGATGGAGGTCATTTCGATCTCCGGCTACACCGAGCTGGAGAAGCTCAACATCATGCGCGGCTACTTGCTGCCGAAGCAGATGGAAGAACACGGGCTTGGCAAGGATAAGCTGCAAGTGCACGAGGACGCCATGCTCAAGCTCATCCGCCTGTACACGCGCGAAGCTGGCGTGCGCAATCTGAACCGCGAAGCCGCCAACGTCTGCCGGAAAGCCGCCAAGCTGATCGTCAGCGGGGAGAAAAAGCGCGTCGTCGTCACCGCGAAGACACTGGAGACGCTGCTCGGCAAACCGCGCTACCGCTATGGCCTGGCGGAGAAAAAAGACCAGATCGGCTCGGTGACGGGCCTCGCCTGGACGCAGGCAGGCGGCGATACGCTGAACGTAGAGGTCAGCATCCTGCCAGGAAAAGGAAAACTCACCTTGACCGGAAAGCTCGGCGATGTCATGAAGGAATCCGCGCAGGCGGCCTTCAGCTACATTCGCTCGCGTGCCGAGCAGTGGGGGATTGACCCGCTTTTCCACGAGAAAAACGACATCCACATCCACGTTCCGGAGGGCGCGATTCCAAAAGACGGCCCGTCCGCAGGAATTACGATGGCGACCGCACTTGTATCGGCGCTCGCGCAAATCCCTGTGAAAAAAGAAGTGGGGATGACGGGCGAAATCACCCTGCGCGGAAGAGTTTTGCCGATTGGCGGCCTGAAGGAAAAGTGCATGTCCGCGCATCGCGCTGGCTTGACGACGATTATTTTGCCAAAAGACAACGAGAAAGACATTGAAGATATACCGGAGAGCGTGCGAAAAGAACTGACCTTCTATCCGGTCGAGCACTTGGATGAAGTGTTGCGCCACGCCCTGACCAGACAGCCGACAGCAGGTGAAAAAGCATGAAAGTAACTTCAGCCGAGTTCGTCATCAGCGCTGTCGGACCGAAGCAATACCCGGAGGACGGCCTGCACGAGATCGCTCTCGTCGGCCGCTCCAACGTGGGCAAGTCTTCGCTGCTCAACAAAATGATGAACCGCAAAGGGCTCGCGCGCATCAGCTCGCGGCCAGGGAAGACCCAGACGCTGAACTACTTCCGCGTCAACCAGATGCTCTACTTCGTCGACTTTCCCGGCTACGGCTACGCCAAGGTTGCGAAGACGATCAAGGAACAATGGGGAAAGATGATCGAGGGCTATCTGAAAAAACGGAAAGAGCTGCGGTTCGTCATCCAGCTCGTCGACATTCGCCACGCTCCTTCCAAGGACGACGTGGCGATGTACGAATGGTGCAAACAGATCGGCATTCCGACGGTCGTCGTCGCGACCAAGGGCGACAAAATTGCCCGCGGACGCTGGCTGCAACATACGAAGATCATCCGCCAGACGTTGAACATGCGCGGTGACGATACGATCATCGTGTTTTCTTCGGAGACAGGTCAAGGCAAGGATGAGCTGTGGGGCGAAATCTTGCGCCGACTGCGGGAAAAAGACCAGCCTGCGCAGGTGGAAGCAGCGGAGGCGACTGACGCTTCTGTGTCGGCAGCAGCCGCGAGCGAGCGGGAACAGTAACGCAGATACCGTCAAAGACCCAATCCGCAAGTGGGAAGGGGAGGCAGCTTTTGTGAGCAAACTGGCTTGCTTTGCCGTACGCGGTGTGATCGAAGGCTTCTACGGAACGCCCTGGACGCATGCAGAGCGGCTGGACATGATTGATTTTTTGCATCGGCACGATTACAATGCGTATTTCTACTCGCCCAAAGACGATGTATATTTGCGGGAGCGATGGATGGAGCCGCATCCGGAAGCGGCGATGCGCCAACTGGACGAATTGATCGCAAGCGCCCTGGGACGGGGCATGCAGTTTGTGTACTGTCTAAGCCCCGGCCTCAGCATGGAATATGCGAGTCCGGCCCACACGGAGCTGCTTTTGAAAAAATATCGGACGATGTACGACAAAGGCGTCCGGTATTTTTCCTTGTTGTTCGACGACATCCCGATGCACCTGCTGCATGAACGGGATGTCGCGCAGTTTGCCCACCTGGCAGATGCTCACGTGCAGACTACCCGGCGCGTCTGGGAGTCGATGCAGGAGTGGGGAGAGCCAGTCAAGCTGGTCGTCTGCCCGACCCAGTACAACGGCATTGGCAAAGAGCCGTACATCCAGCACCTGGGCCGGCATTTGCCCGAAGAGATTGACTTGTTCTGGACGGGGCGGTTTGTCTGCTCGCCGTACCTGACGGATGGCGATGCGGTTCGCTTCGGCGAATATACGGGGCACAAGCCGTTTTACTGGGATAACTACCCCGTCAACGACCTGGCGATGGCAAGCGAGCTGCATATCGGCCCATTGCGCCATCGCGACCCGGACTTGTGGCAGCACGCCGCAGGCTACGTGGCAAACGCGATGTCGCTGCCTGAATGCTCGAAAATTCCGTTGATGACGACGGCCGCCTATTTGCGCGATCCGCAAGGCTACGATCCGGACGCGGCCTGGAAGCAGGCGGTGGAGGAAGTGGCGGGCAAGGACGATGCCGAAGCGTTCTTCACGTTTGCCGACAATGTGCAAAGCTCGTTTTTGTGCGAAGGCGAGTCGCCGCGCCTGCTCGAAGCGTTTCTTGCTTTTCGCTTCCAGTTTTTGCAGGGAGATCGGAACAAGGCAGTCTCCGAGCTGACCTTGCTGTTTCGCGAGATGGAGCAAACCGCCCACCAGTTGCTCGGCGGGATGAGCAACCTCAAGCTCGCGAAGGAAGCGCGGCCGTGGATTGAAAAATACCGCCATTGGGCCAAAGTCGGCCAGTCTGCCGTCGCGCTGATCGACCACGGAACGAGCGGCAAAATCCCGCAAGCCGCCTACCACCTGCTGCGGCTCAAGCAGTGGATCAAGCGCACGGAGCGCTTGCCGCAAAAAGTGTGCGGACAGGTCATGCAGTTGTTTGTGGACGCGATCTTGCAGGAGGTCAGAAAGAGCAACTGACCAGGCGATTGTCTTGCCGGGGGCTTTCGGCGTTTTCGCGAAAAAAGGTTCCTTTCCCTTGGGGGAGAAGGAACCTTTTTTGTGCAAGGCTGCGTCAATGGCTTGGGATTGGCACAGCCAATGTTTCGAATCAGTCAGGCAGACTCGCGGCCTTCCTTTGCCTTGCCTTTGCGCGAGCGCGCTTGCGCAAGCCACTGTCCGATCGGAAGCTCTGCCAAAATCATCCCGGTAAAAATCATCAGGCAGCCGATCAACTGTCTGCCGCTCAGTACCTCGTGGATAAAGACGTACGAAGTCAGCGCGGCGAACACAGGCTCCAGCGCGAAAATGAGCGCCACGCGTGTGGAGCTAGTTTGCTTTTGCAAAGCCGTCTGGGCCAAAAAGGCGAGGGCCGTTGCAAAGATCGAGGTGACGATCAACCCTGTCGCTACTTCCGGGATGAACAGGATCGCCGGATCAAACGCCCGGCTCCAGTCCTCGAAGAAAAAGGAGTAGAGCCAGCTCATGACCGCAACCGTCCCGAGCTGAACGATCGCAAGCGGCAATGCCGCGAAGCGCGGCGCGTATTTTCCGGTAAAGACGATCTGCATGGCGAAGCAAATCGCACAGCCGAACACGAGCGCGTCCCCCAGGTTGAACGAGAAGGTCTGATTTTGTGTCAAAAGATACAAGCCTGCTGCTGCGAGGATGACGCCGATCACCGCCACAGGCTTGATCCTGTCGCGCAAAAGCAAAAAGGAGAACAGCGGAACCAGTACGACAGACAAGCCCGTAATGAATCCGGCTTTGGAAGGCGTCGTGTACAAAAGGCCGACCGTTTGCAGCGCGTAACCGAGACAGAGCCAAAAGCCGAGGATGATCCCGGCGCGAACGATCGGGCCGCGGAATGCTGCGAGCTGGTGGCGAGAGCGAATCAGGAAAATGACGAGCAAAAACAGGGCGGCCACCGTGAAGCGAACAGCGTTGAACGTGTTAGGGGGCAGTGAGGCGATTGCCTGCTGCACGATCAAAAACGTGGTTCCCCAGACCAAAGCGATCAGAAGCAGCGTTATATCTGCCATCCATGGTTTTTTCAATGCTTCTTTTCTCTCCTCCCGGTTTGTTTACGAAACTTTATTTTTGTAGACGTATAGCCAGCATCATACGTGATTCGCAACGGGATTTCAAGCGGATTCGTGCGCCATTTGTCGCTTTTTGCCGCCGTTTGCAAGCTATGTTTTCGACTCTATCAGCGCCGAAAAGCGCGTTTCCGTTAATAAACTTTTCACAATTACTCGTGGCCGATTCGGGACATAATGTTATAATAATAGTGCATTTTACATATGGCGTATGCACGTATGTCATTCTGGGAGGACACTATGGATATTCTTTTGCTGGGCTTAAACTACAAAACGGCACCTGTCGAAGTTCGCGAAAAGTTTACATTCAGCGATGATGGGACTGCACGCGCTCTTCATCTTCTCTCCCAGACGAAGAGTATTGCGGAATGTGTCATCCTGGGGACATGTAACCGTACGGAACTGTATGTCGTCTGCGACCAGGCCAATATCGGCCGCGACTATACGCGCCGCTTTTTGGCGGAATGGTTCGGTGTGGAAAAAGAACGATTCAAAGATCACCTTTATATAAAAGAGAATGAACAGGCAATCGACCATTTGTTCAGAGTGTCTGCCGGTCTCGATTCGATGGTGATGGGAGAGACGCAAATTCTCGGACAAGTGCGCGACGCATTCCTGATGGCGCAAGAGCTGAAAACGACGGGAACGGTGTTCAACACGCTGTTCAAGCAAGCCATTACATTTGCCAAGCGCGCCCATACGGAGACGGCGATCGGACAAAACGCCGTATCGGTCAGCTATGCTGCCGTGGAGCTGGGGAAAAAGATTTTTGGCTCTTTCGCCGGGAAGTCCGTCCTGATTGTCGGAGCGGGCAAAATGAGCGAGCTGACAGCCAAGCATTTGCACGCCAACGGCTCCGAGCGAGTCATGGTAGCGAACCGCACGCTGGAGCGGGCACAGCTTTTGGCGGAAAAATTCAAAGGGGACTCCTGTACGATGGAGCAGTTGCCTGAGGCGCTGCTCACTGCCGACATCGTCATCAGCTCTACGGGAGCGACCGGATACGTCCTCGGCAAAAAGGATCTGGCGCCAATCATGAAGCAAAGAAAGCACCGTCCGCTGTTCATGGTGGACATCGCGGTTCCCCGCGACCTGAATCCTGACCTGCACGATCTGGATAATGTCTTTTTGTACGACATTGACGATCTGGAAGGAATCGTCGCGAGCAACGTCGCAGAGCGCTCGCGGGAAGCGGAGCGGCTGGATGCGATGATCGAAGAGGAGATTGTGGCCTTTACGACCTGGTACCAGACGCTGGGCGTAGCGCCGCTGATTGCCGCGCTGCGTGAAAAAACGCTCACCATCCAGGGTGAAGCGATGCGCAAGATAGAAAACAAGCTGCCGAACTTGACCGAGCGCGAAATGCACATTATTCGCAAGACGACCAAAGGGATCGTCAATCAGCTCATGCACGATCCGGTCGTGCGCCTGAAGGAAATGGCAGCTACCAAATACGGAGATGAAGTGCTGGACATTTTCACCAAAATGTTTGCCCTCGAAGAAATTTTGGAACGCAAAGAGCAGGAAGCGCTCTGGGCAGACGACAAAAGCAAGCAGCCAGCAGCTCGCGAGCAGGTCCTGGCTTCCCGTGTGCCGAAATAAAGACCTTCTCTTCTTTGCAAAAACGATACTGCCATCGATAGAAACCGATAGGGAAAGAGGGGAGAGAGTGCATGGCCGAGGTGAGATGGATCTACGACCTGACGATCTTTCTCTACGCTGCAAGTGTTCTCTTCTATTTTAACGACTTCTTGCAAAGCAACCGGAAAGTCAATCGTTTGGCTTTCGGGTTGCTTATTGTCGTTTGGGCCTTGCAAACTGCTTTTTTTGTGTCGCAGACAGTGATGAAAGCTTATTTTCCTGTCATTACGCTGTTTGAGACGCTCTTTTTTTACTCATGGGTGCTGGTAAGCCTATCACTTGCCTTACACTATTTTTTTCGCATTGATTTGCTGGTTTTTTTTACAAATATTATCGGGTTTGTCGTCCTGGTCATGTCGATGTTCTTGCCAGAGACGCCCATCGTCGCAGTATCTGACGTCTTGACCTCGGAGCTGCTCTTGACGCACGTGACGCTTGCGATGTTCAGCTATGGCGCGTTTTCGCTGTCGATGATCTTTTCCGCGATGTACCTCTTGCAGCATAAGATGCTCAAGGAGCGGCGCTGGACTCCGCTTCTGCGCAGGCTGCCCAGCCTGGACCAGTTGGAAGGCTACGCCTACCGGATGAACATGCTCGGCGTGCCGATGCTGCTGCTCTCGATTGTTCTGGGGATCATTTGGGGAAAAATGGTGTTGCCGGAGAAATTTTTGCTGGACTCCAAAGTAGTTACTTCCATGCTTGTCTTGGCCAGCTATTCGTTCTGGCTGTACAAACGCTATCGGGATACGCTGCAAATGCGCAGGCTCGCCCAGTGGAACGTCCTGGCGTTTTTGCTTCTGCTCATCAATTTTTTAGGCATTACGACTTCTACATTTCACAGCTGGTGGTAGTGGCTGTTCATCAAGGAGGCTGTCATGGGAAAATGGAAAGTAGGGACGCGTCGCAGCAAGCTGGCGCTCACCCAGACGAATTGGGTCGTACAAAAACTGAAAGAACTCGCGCCGCAGGCTGAGTTTGAGCTGCACGAAATCGTGACGAAGGGCGACCGCATTCTCGATGTGACGCTGTCCAAGGTTGGCGGAAAAGGGCTTTTTGTCAAAGAAATCGAACAGTCGCTGTACGATAAGGAAACGGATTTTGCCGTGCACAGCTTGAAGGACATGCCGGCTGAATTGCCGGAGGGCCTCGTGATCGGTGCAATTCCGAAGCGGGTTGACCCGCGGGACGTCCTCTTGTCTCTGGATGGCAAGACATTGGATGAACTGAAAGAAGGAGCGCTCGTGGGCACGAGCAGTCTGCGCCGCAGTGCGCAAATTCTCGCCCATCGCCCGGACATTCAGATCGAATCGCTTCGCGGCAACATTGATACGCGCATCCGCAAGCTGGAAGAAGGCAACTTCGATGCGATCATCCTGGCGGCAGCGGGACTTGCGCGCGTCAACTACGAAGGGAACATTTCGCAATTTTTGCCTGTGGAAATCAGCCTGCCAGCCGTCGGCCAGGGAGCGCTCGCCATCGAATGCCGCGCCGATGACGAAGAGACGCTGGCCCTGTTGAAGCAGCTCGACGACGAGCCGACGCGGCTGGCGGTGACAGCCGAGCGCAGCTTCCTGCACAAGCTGCAAGGCGGCTGCCAGGTTCCGATCGGGGCTTACGCGACGGTCGGAGAAGATAAGCAAATCACTTTGACCGGGATGGTCGGCTCGCCGGACGGAAAACAAATGTTCAAAAACACGGCGACTGGCCGCGATCCGCAGGCGCTCGGCGTGCAGGTAGCGGAAGCGCTTCTGGCGCAAGGAGCTGGCGAGGTGCTCGCACAGGTGCTGCGGGAGAACGAGCAATGACAGCCGTCGGATCGCGCGGGCCGCTTACGGGCAAGCGCATCATGGTGACGCGCGCGAAAAGCCAGGTGCAGGAGCTCGTGGACAAAATCGAGCGTTTGGGCGGAGGGGCGTATGCCTTTCCGCTCTTGAAAATGATCCCGCCCGCAGACAAAACAAAGCTCGACGAAGCGATCTCCGAGCTGCCGAGCTACGACTGGGTGATTTTTACCAGCGTCAATGGCGTGCGGTTTTTTCTGGAGCGCATGGAGCAGGTAGGAGTCGGCTTCGCGGCGTTTGCCGGGAAGATCGCGGCGGTCGGTCCCAAGACCGCGCAAGCGCTGACCAAGCACGGGCTTTCGGTTGCGGTCATTCCGTCCGATTACGTAGCGGAGGGCTTGCTTGCGAGCTTGCACGAGCAGCTTCAGCCGGGGCAGCGCGTGCTGCTGCCGCGGGCCGATATCGCCCGCAAGGCTTTGCCGGCAGAGCTGAAAGAGCTGGGGCTTGCCGTGACAGAGGTAGACGCCTACCAGACGGTCATCGACGGGTCACGGGCGCCGGAAGCGGCCCAACAGTTGCAAGAAGGCCGGATTGATGTCATTTTGTTTACCAGCTCATCTACCGTGACTCATTTCATCCAGGCGATGGCGCCATTTGCCTCGCCAGGCTGGCTGGATCAGGTGCGGATTGCCTGCATCGGTCCGATCACTGCCGAGACAGCCAGAAAAAACGGGCTTGCCGTCGACGTGGTCGCGAGCGAGTACACCGTGGATGGACTGTTAGAAGCTTTACTAGAGAATCTGGGAGGGAATTGACATGGCACTAACATTTGATCGTCATCGCCGCTTGCGCAAAAGCGCGGCAATGCGCAATCTGGTACGGGAAAATCACGTTCGCGTGGAAGACCTGATTTACCCGCTGTTTGTAGTGGAAGGGACCGGCATCAAAAACGAGATTGCTTCCATGCCAGGCGTGTACCAGCTCTCTCTGGATATGTTGGCGGAAGAAATGAAGGAAATCGTGGAGCTGGGAATCCAGTCTGTTCTGATGTTCGGCGTACCGGAGCACAAGGACGCCTGCGGAACGGAAGCGTACAACGACGAGGCGATTACGCAGCAAGCCATCCGTCAGATCAAGGAAGCCCACCCGGAAATGATCGTGATTGCCGATACGTGCCTGTGTGAATACACCGATCACGGACATTGCGGCGTCATTCACGAGGGCGAAGTCGTCAATGACGAGACGCTTGCGCTTTTGGGCAAGACGGCCGTTTCCCAGGCAAAAGCCGGAGCGGACATCATCGCTCCATCCAACATGATGGACGGTTTCGTGATCGCCATTCGCGAAGCTTTGGACGAAGCGGGCTTCCAGCATATTCCGATCATGTCGTACGCAGTGAAATACGCATCCTCCTTCTACGGACCATTTCGCGATGCAGCTGGTTCGACACCGCAGTTTGGCGATCGCAAGAGCTACCAGATGGACGCGGCCAACGCGCGCGAAGGACTGCGCGAAGCAGCTTCCGATGTGAAGGAAGGGGCAGACTTTTTGATCGTGAAGCCGGGCCTTGCCTTCATGGACATGGTGCTGCGCCTGCGCGAAAACTTCAACCTGCCGATCGTCGCCTACAATGTGAGCGCCGAGTATTCCATGGTCAAAGCCGCTGCGCAAAACGGCTGGATCGACGAAGAGCGGATCGTAATGGAAACGTTGGTGAGCTTCAAACGGGCTGGTGCGGACCTGATTATTACGTACCACGCCAAAGATGTAGCAAAATGGCTGGCGAGGTGAGGACGAGATGACAAGAGAAAAATCGACGCAGTTGTTTGCAGAAGCACAGCATTACATACCAGGCGGAGTGAACAGCCCGGTGCGGGCGTTCAAGAGCGTGGGCGGCAATCCGGTCTACATCGCCAAAGGGGAAGGCTCGCGAATTTTTGATGTGGACGGCAACAGCTACATTGATTACATCGGCTCCTGGGGGCCGCTCATTCTCGGACATGCGCATCCGCGCGTGCTGGCCGCGATTACGGAAGTGGCGGCACTTGGCACGAGTTTCGGTGCTCCGACAGAGCGCGAAACCGAGATGGCCAAGCTCGTATGTGAACTGGTTCCGTCCGTAGAAGTCGTGCGCATGGTCAACTCCGGGACAGAGGCGACGATGAGCGCCCTGCGCCTCGCGCGCGGCTATACGAAGCGCAACAAAATCATGAAGTTCGAAGGCTGTTACCACGGCCATGCGGACAGTTTGCTGATTAAAGCAGGCTCCGGTGTCGCGACGCTCGGTCTGCCGGACAGCCCGGGCGTGCCAGAAGGAACGGCGTTGAATACGATCACGGTGCCGTACAACGACCTGGACAGCGTGAAGCTCGCCTTCGAAACGTTCGGCGACGACCTGGCGGCTGTCATCGTTGAGCCAATTGGCGGCAACATGGGTGTCGTTCCGCCACAGCCCGGCTTTTTGGAAGGGCTGCGCGAAATTACCGCGAAATACGGCACGCTGCTCATTTTCGATGAAGTCATGACGGGCTTCCGCGTAGCGCTTGGCGGCGCCCAGCAGTTGTACGGCATCACGCCTGACCTGACGACGATGGGCAAAGTCATCGGCGGCGGTCTTCCGGTCGGGGCCTACGGCGGTAAGCGGGAGATCATGCAGCAGATTGCTCCGGCAGGACCGATCTACCAGGCGGGAACTCTTTCCGGCAACCCGCTGGCGATGGCGGCAGGCTTGACCACGCTGCAAGAGCTGAGCAGGCCGGGTGCGTATGAGTATCTGGAAAAATTGTCGGCGCGCCTCGGCGAAGGACTCGCAGAAAATGCGCGCAAGCTGGGGATCCCGCACACGCTCAACCGGGTAGGCTCCATGGTGTGCCTGTTCTTCACCGACACGCCTGTCATCAACTACGAAACGGCGAAAACGGCCGATCTGGAGCGCTTTTCCGCCTACTTCAGCCACTTGCTGGACGAAGGCGTCATGATCCCGCCGTCCCAGTTCGAGGGAATGTTCGTTTCGCTGGCGCATACCGAGGAAGATATCGAACGCACGATCGAAGCGAGCTACCGCGCTATGCAAAAAACGTTGGAAGCGTAAAGCGTGTACGAAAAACATAAGCAAGCACCTCCTGTCGGAAGGCAGGAGGTGTTTTTTTCTGTAAAGAAACCCGTCATCTAGCAGGAATTGGCAGGGCGTCTGAGAATACAGTAGCGACGGTTCCTTCCCCTCCGCTAAAAGATGAGGGATCAACACCTGTTTTTCCTTTTGGCCAAAGGTCTTGTTCTTTTTGGTTTCACCATTCAGAACCCAAGTCCGTATGATGTAAAAAATGCAGGGACGAGGTGTACGAGTGGTGAGACTGAAGTGGCGCTATCGAAAGCGCCTGCGTAAAAAGTATGGCCGACTGATCTGGAAGGTGAAAAATCGCAAGGGGCGAAAAGGCTTTTTCAAGTCGACCGTTCATCGGTATCCTCGCAGAAATTACCGCCTTCTCGTTGCCAACGAGTACATTGCCGCCCACCTGGCGAAAAGTCTCGGCTTGCCTGTGGCGCGAGTCATTCAGGCCCATGTGCGCGGACCGCGCGGCCGGATCAAGCGCGGCCTCATTTCGATGCAGGCCAAGGGCGGCCAGGTCATTCCGTGGAAAAAGGCGAAAAAGAAGCTGCTGAAAAAGCCGCACAAGTACGTCAAGCAGGCCAAAAAGCTGGCCCGCCTGGTCGCTTTTGACGCCTGGATTCTCAATCCGGACCGATCCGACCACAACCTGATTCTCCACAAGAAAAAGTCGGGGAAGAAGTACAAGTGGTAAGGAATCGATCATGGGATTTCCTTGTTTGGTAATCCTACTAAATGGAATCTCCGGCGGGCCAAGAAGAAGTTTTCCTGCAAAAAAGCCTACAAGTTTTGCCTGCATTCCGGCGACAAGAAAAAGCAGCGCATTCCGAGAGGCTTGAAGCGGTTTACGCGCGACAACCGCAAGCAACTGGGGAAAATGGTGAAAAAGATTCAGGCGATGCCTAAAGGAAAGCTGAAAAAAGCAATCAGAAGAGTACCGAAAGGGTTGCTGACCAAAGCATAAAAAAAAGTTCATCCAAAAAGTGCTGCTCTGCCGCCGCAAGCACCTGAAAAAAGCGTTGAAGCGAGTTTCCAAGCATTTTGCCTGAACCGCGCTCTGCCAGGTGGTCGCTGTCAGCTTCCGGCGTGGGCGTCCAGCTCCCGTTCTACAAAGCTGTCCAGTTCGTCCATGACCGACTGCAATACGGCCAGAGAACGGGAAACATCAAGTCCCACGTCCAAGGAATGCTTGGCCCCGTCAGGCAGATAAAGACGAACGTTTGGCCTGGAGGAGGCTATTTTTTCAAGCGCAGTTGGCTGGTAGTAAGGGTCTTGCGTGCCGGAGACAAGCAGTACTTGCTGCTTGACAGAGAGCAGATCGGCTACGAGCGATTCCTCTGTCAGCAAGGGCGTCAACAGAACGGCTGACGTGCGGGAAAACGCAGAGGCATGGAGCAGGCCGCACGCAATCGGAATCGTCCCGATAGACTTTCCGAGGAAAAAAATTTGTTCGTACGCCCGCTTGCCGAGCACATGAGAGACAAGCCGCTTTGCGTCTGCTTGCAGCCACGCGCTTTTTTCGGCGAATGGACTGTTCCAAAAGGCCGCGTTGTCTTGTCCGAACGAATAGTGTACGTGGACGATATCTACCTGCTTGCGCAAAAAAAGCATCGTCGAATAGTACAAATACGGTTTGTCGAAGGAATAGCTGGCGCCGGGAAAGAAAAAGCAAAGTGCGCGGGACGGTGACTCGCCCGCCTGGATCAAGGTATAAGGAATGCTCTGTCCATCTGGGCCGGCGACGGAATCTGCTATTGTCTGAATCAACGAGTCAAGCACCTCTCTTTACCAAATTCGGTTGTGGGCATTTTTTCCAATCATACAGACAGCAAAATCTGCTGGCAAGCAAAAAAGACGGAAACGAAAGCAGAAAGGAGCAGATTCAGATGAAAAAAGAAGCACAACTGACAAACGGCGTCCAGCTCGCGTATGTGGAGGAAGGAGCAGGAGAGCCGCTCATCTTGCTGCACGGCTTCTGCGGCAGCCTGCATTATTGGGACAAGCTGGTGCCGCTGTTGGCCCGCTCGCATCGCGTGATCGCCGTCGATTTGCGCGGCCACGGACATAGCTCCGCGCCGGATGAAGCGTATTCGATGGAACGGTTCGCCGAAGACATTGCGCTTTTTGCAGCGGCAGCGGGTCTGGACAAGTTCCACCTGTTCGGGCACTCGCTCGGCGGCTACATTACGCTCGCTTTTGCCGAAAACTACGCGGACAAGCTGCTCAGCTTCGGACTGGTTCATTCCACGCCATATCCCGACGACGAGGCGGCCAAGGCCAATCGCAACAAAGGAGCCGACAGCATTCGCGAACACGGCATGGAGCCGTTTATCAAGGCGCTCGTCCCCAAACTGTTTGCCCCGCAGCATGTCGCGTCGATGACAGCGGAAGTCCAGGCTGTCAAAGAAATAGGCGTCGCGACCAGCCCGATCGGGGCGATTCAGACGTTGTATGCCATGCGCGATCGAAAAGACCGCAATCACGTCCTGCGGGAAACGACGCTCCCAGTGCTGTTGGTCGCAGGCGCAGAGGACCAGATCATTCCGGTAGCCAAAACGTTTACGGTACAAAAAAGCAACGTTGTCGAAGCGCTTTTGCCGGATGCAGGGCACATGGGAATGCTCGAAGCGCCGGAACAGCTTGCCGAAGCGATCGGCGGCTTTGTCGAAAACAACAGGAAAAGCGCACCATTGTCCTAGCAAATTTTGCTATAATAAAAGAGATATCCTATCTATTTTTCCATATACGAGAGGGGAATTAGAGAATGAAAAAAGCACGTCGAATTATGATGACAGCGTTTGCATCTGTCGTATTTGCATCGCTCTTGTCTACCTCTGCACTCGCGGCTCCGCTGCATCCGGTCAAGCACGTGGACTGGATGGTGAAAAAAGCGATCGTCACCGCCGGACAAAATGGCGATTTGGCTCTGGATCGCGCTGTTACGCTTGCGGAGGCAGCGGTTGTTTTCTCCAAGCTCAAAGGCGCACAAATCGGGGCAGCAGCAAAAGGCGCGCACTGGGCGACTCCTTATCTGGACTGGGCAAAAGGACAGGGCGCGGTAAGCCAGGACGACTTCAAAAATCCGGGTCAAGTGCTGACCTCCGCGAAGCTGGCGCAAGTGGCCGAAAAGCTCGGCTACAAAATCGCGCTCGACAATAAAGCGACCGTGACGCGCGGCGAATTTTTCCAGGCGTTGGGCGATGCGGCAACGACCCACATCACGATCGCGCATACAAACGATACGCATGGACACATCCAGGAAGACAAAACGCAAAAGGAATACGGCTTTGCCAAAATCGCGACCTTGCTGAAGGAATGGCGCGCGGAAAACGACAACTTCCTCTTGCTGGACGCGGGTGATACGTTCCAAGGCACCATTTTCGTGAACCAGTTCAAAGGAGAGTCTGTCGTTCCGATCCTGAACAGCCTCGATTACAACGTGATGGCTGCGGGCAACCACGAGTTTGACTTCGGCTACGAGCAACTGCTTAAGCTGCGCGACATGCTGGAGCATCCGGTCATTTCCGCAAACGTGTTCAAGGCGGATGGCAAAGAGTTGCTGTTGCCGACCTTCAAGGCGGAGATCGGCGGCAAAAAGTTCGGGTTCGTCGGCTTTGTCGCGGAAGACACGCCTGTGCTGACACACCCTGACAACGTCAAGGGCCTGACCTTCAATAATCCGGTCGAGGTAGCGAAAGTCGTTGTCCCTGAGCTGAAAAAAGAAGTAGATCACGTCATCGTCGTTTCCACATCGGGGTGGACGTAGACCGCGAAATCGCGAAAAACGTGCCTGGCATCGACCTGATCGTCGGCGGCCACTCCCATACTCCGCTGACAACGCCTGAGCTGGTAAACGGCACCTACATCGTCCAAGACTGGGAGTACGGCAAATCGCTCGGACGCGCTGACCTGTACTATTTGGGCAAAGAGCTGGTAGCGTTCAGCGGCGGTCTGAAAGAATACGATGAATCCGTCGTGGCAGACCCGGAAATTGACAAAATGGTTCAGGAAATTGTGAAAAAAATTGATACCGTCATGAATGTGGTGATTGCGAAATCCGAGGTTCCGCTCGATGGCGACCGCACGCTTGTCCGGGCGAAGGAAACGAACGTCGGCAACCTGATTACCGACATCATGCTCGAGCGCACGCAATCCATCAAAGGATACGAAGCGGATGTAGCGCTGGCAAATGGCGGCGGTATCCGCACGCAGCTTGCGGCAGGCGACATCACGAAAAAAGACTTGTACACGCTGCTTCCGTTCGAAAACAACACGCTGGCGATCGTGGAAGTGACAGGGGCAGAGCTGAAGCAAGCGCTGGAGAACGGCGTGAGCCAGGTGGGAACAGGCGCAGGACGCTTCCCGCAAATCAGCGGCATGAGCTTTACGTACAACCCGACCAAGCCTGCAGGCGAGCGTGTTCTGGAAGTGAAGGTTGGCGACAAGCCGCTTGATCTGACCAAAACGTACAAAGTCGCGACCATCGACTTTTTGGCAGCAGGTGGAGACGGCTATGAATCGTTCAAAAAGCCGTTCTTCAACACAGGCTTGTCCATGTACAGCATCGTGGAAGAAGGTCTGATGAAGCGCAAAGTGGTCAATCCGAAAGTAGAAGGCCGCATCGTCGAAGTAAAATAAGCTGGCAGGGAAAACATGCGTGTGAGAGAGGACAGGGAGAAAAGCCGGCTCCCTGTCCTCTTATATCATAAAGTACCTTGCAATATACAGTACCTCTTTGGTAAGCTTTGACATGGGTGATGTGCATTGAACGTACAGTTTAAAAAAGGGGTCCTGGAGCTGTGTGTTCTCGTTTTGACAGCGAAGCAGGACAGATACGGCTACGAACTGGTTGCGAGCATCTCGGAGCGGTTTCATATCGCCGAAGGGACGGTGTATCCTTTGCTGCGGCGCTTGACCCAGGAAGGCTTTTTCATAACCTATTTGGCAGAGTCGCAAGAAGGGCCGCCGCGAAAATATTATCAGCTAACGGAGCGGGGGAGACAGTACATGAACGATCTCGTGCTGGAATGGCGAATATTCAATCGCGGCGTCAACGAAATGATAGAGGAGGGACTGGGCTATGACAAGGCGTGAGTTTATGGACGAGTTGGGGGCATTGCTTGGCGATTTGCCGGACAAGGAGCGTCTGGACATTCTCGCTGATTATACTGAACATTTTTTGATCGGGATCAAGCAGGGGAAAAGCGAACACGAAATTGCCGACAGCCTGGGCAGCCCCAAAGCGCTGGCGAGAGAGCTGCTTGCGGGCTACCGGATCGATCAGGCGCAGTCCAATGCGTCCGTGGGCAACATGTCCAGAGCGATCATTGCCACGATCAGTTTGGGCTTTTTCAACCTCGTGTTCGTCCTGGGGCCGTTTTTCGCGCTGATCGGCGTGCTGATCGCCTGCTACGCCGTCTCCTTGTCGCTTTTGGTGGCGCCGCTCGGCATTTTGATGGAATACGGGTTTCCCGCGCCGTCTCAGGAACGGCTTTTGCTTTTGTTCGGAAGTCTCGTTTCGCTTGGGCTGGGGGGAATGCTGGCGGTAGGCTTGCTGCGGCTGACGAAGTGGCTGTACCGTCTGTTCCTGAAGTATCTGCAGTTTAACGTGCAGATGATTAGGGGGAAATAAGATGAAGAATTGGGGAAAAAAGCTGTTCGGCATAAGCTTGCTGCTGTTTGTCGTGGGAGTGTGCGGGCTCGTCTGGCTGTTTGCCAAGCAGGAGCACTTCGCGTTTTCCTTAAAGAAAATAGAGGAGCAGCGCATCATCGAGCAGCCGTTCAAGGCGGTGGCCGTAGAGACGGGAACAGCGGATCTCGTCATCACGCCTACGAAAGCGGCACAAGCGACCGTGCGTCTGACAGGGGAAATCTCGGAGCAGCAAAAGGAACGGCTGCAATGGACGAGCGAGGTCACGGAAGACGGAACCTTGCGCGTCCAGGTGCAGGAAAAGCTGCACGTCAGCCTGTTTTATCCAGGTAGCGGGGAGTTGAAGCTGGAAATCATGCTGCCGGAAAAAGAGTACGAGAGCATCCGGCTGGAAACGGCTACGGGGGATATCAAAAGCGGAGCGCTCACGGCGAAAACGGGGGAAGTGTCGTCCAGCACAGGTGATGTCGATTTGACCGGGTATGCCGGAGAGCGCCTGGACGTGCGGACAGATACGGGCGATCTGAAGCTGGCCGGTATTCGCGCCAGCCTGAACATCGACAGCTCCACGGGCGAAATCGACAAACTCGTCTTGCCCGAGTTGACGCGCGATGTAACCGTGCGCACGGATACGGGCGATGTGCGGATTGCGGTGGAAAAGCAGCCGGAAGCAGCGCAGTTGGAGCTGGCATCCGACGTGGGCGACATCGAGGTCAAATGGGCCACCCTTTCCTATGCGAAAAGAGAAGAGCAAAACATCAAGGCTTCCGTAGGGACTGGCGGTCCAAAGCTGTCCGTGAAGACTTCTACGGGAGATATCCGCATTCAATAGAAGAAGTTTGGCAACAATGATGGATAGGATTGGAAACGCGCGAAACGAAAAGATTTTGACACAAAAGAGCCATTACTTGTCGAATGCCCAGTGGTATCATATTGGTGGGATAGATTATTGTGCAAAGAGAGGTTTATTCATGACTTCCAAACCATTTAACGATACGTTTTTGAAAGCATGCCGCAAAGAGGCGACAGAGCGTGTCCCTGTCTGGTACATGCGCCAAGCCGGACGCTATCAGCCCGAATACCGCGCCATCCGCGCGAAGTATAGCTTTTTTGAGATGAACTACATACCGGAAGTATGCGCCGAAGTGACCCGTCTGCCTGTCGAGCAGTTGGGCGTGGATGCTGCGATTTTGTTTGCCGACATCATGACGCCGCTAAAGCCGATTGGAGTCGACGTGAACATCGAGTCGGGAATTGGGCCTGTGATCGGCAATCCGATTGAATCGTTGGCGGATGTAGAGCGTCTGCTCGATCTGGAGCCGGAAACGCACGTGCCGTATATTTTGGAATCGATCAAGCTGTTGCGCGAGCAGTTGTCTGTTCCGCTGATCGGCTTTGCGGGAGCGCCATTCACGCTCGCCAGCTACATGATCGAGGGCGGTCCTTCCAAGCATTACCACAAGACAAAGGCGTTCATGTACACCGAACCTGCTGCGTGGCAGGCATTGATGGAAAAGCTCGGCGACATGACGATCACCTATCTGAAGGCACAGATCAAGGCCGGCGCCCAAGCGGTACAGGTGTTTGACTCCTGGGTAGGCGCATTGAACGACGAAGATTACCGCGAGTACATAACGCCTGTGATGACGCGAATTTTCCAGGCGCTGAAAGAAACCGGAGTGCCGACGATCTACTTCGGAATCGGGGCAGGCCATCTTTTGCTGGATTGGAACCGCTTGCCTGTCGATGTTGTCGGTCTGGACTGGCGCACCTCGATTACGACTGCGCGCAACATGGGCGTGACCAAGACGTTGCAGGGCAACCTCGACCCGACGCTGTTGCTTGCTCCGTGGGAGAAGCTCGAAGCCAAAGCAAAAGAAATTCTCGACGAAGGCACGAAGCAGCCGGGATTCATTTTCAATCTGGGGCACGGTGTATTCCCTGACGCCAAAGTAGAAACGTTGCAAAAACTGACCGCATTCATCCATAGCTACAAAAGGGACGTGTGACCAGGAGGGGTATGAGATGTCAAAGCCAAAAACAGGGCTTTTGCTGATGGCGTATGGAACGCCGCGCAGTCCAGAAGAAATTGAGCCGTACTACACGCACATTCGCCGTGGCCGCAAGCCGCCGCAGGAGCTGCTTGACGACCTGCGGGCGCGCTATGAGGCGGTAGACGGCCTGAATCGGTTTGCGGACATCACGGACGAGCAGGTGCGCGCGCTGGAGCGGGAAATGAACGAGCGCTACCCGGACCGGGAGTTTGTCGGCTACCTGGGGCTGAAGCATATTGCGCCGTTCGTGGAGGATGCGGTGGAGCAAATGAAGCGCGACGGGATTACCGAGGCGATCAGCCTGGTGCTCGCTCCGCATTACTCCAGCTACAGCGTCAAAGAATACAACGGCAGAGCTTGCGAGCATTCGCAAGCGATCGGCGGACCGACAATCAAGAGCATCGACAGTTGGTACAGGGAGCCGGGCTTCATTGAGTACTGGGCAAAAGCGATCGAGGACACGTTTGCCTCGATGCCAGCCGAAGAACGCGAACAGGCCGTAGTCATCTTCTCCGCGCACAGCCTGCCGGAAAAAATCTTGAAATCCGGGGACCCGTATCCGCAGCAACTGGAGGATACCGCCAAGCTGATCGCCGAGCAGGCAGGGATTGCCCGGTACGCCATCGGCTGGCAGAGCGCCGGCAATACGCCGGAGCCGTGGCTCGGCCCGGACGTCCAGGATTTGACGCGAGAGCTGTACGAGGCGCATGGCTATCGCTCCTTTGTCTACTGCCCGGTCGGCTTCGTAGCGGAGCATCTGGAAGTTTTGTACGACAACGATATGGAGTGCAAGGCAGTAACGGAAGAGCTGGGTGTTCATTACCATCGTCCGCCGATGCCTAACGCCAGACCTGCGTTTATCTCCTGTCTGGCTGATGCCGTCGGGAAAAAGCTGGCGAACTAGGGGATGAAGCACATGAACGAGAAAGCTTGTCATGTCACGATTGTGGGCGGCGGCATCACTGGATTGACCGCTGCTTTTTACTTGCAAAGGGAGATCGAGGCGAAGCGCCTGCCGATCCGCTTTCAACTGATCGAGGAACAGGACCGTCTTGGCGGCAAAATCAAGACGTGGCGGCACGAAGGGTTCGTCATCGAGCTGGGCCCGGATTCCTTTTTGGAGCGGAAAACAAGCGCAGGCGAGCTGGCGGCTGACCTCGGGCTTGCCGATGAGCTGGTTCGCAACAGTACGGGGCAGGCGTACATCTGGCACAAGGATCGGCTGATGGCGATTCCGGAAGGGGCCGTGATGGGCGTGCCGACCAGGCTGATGCCTTTTGTGACGACCGACCTGATCTCCTGGCCGGGCAAAATTCGCGCAGCGCTTGATCTGATTTTGCCCGCTTCCAAAGGCAACGAAGACATTTCCGTAGGGGAGTTTTTTCGGCGCAGGCTCGGTGACGAGGTCATTGACAACCTGATTCAGCCGCTTTTGTCCGGCGTCTACTCCGGCGATCTCGACAACCTCAGCTTGCTCGCGAGCTTCCCGCAGTTCGCGCAAATGGAAAAGCAGCATCGCAGCCTGATTTTGGCGATGAAGCATTCCCGCCCGCAGGCGAAGGCGCAGGGCAAGCCAAAAGGCATTTTCCTGACGCTCGCGAACGGATTGCAGTCGCTCGTGGAAGGCATCGAAAAAAGCTTGCCTAGTGAAGTGTTGCAAAAAAACAGCGGGATAGCCAAGCTGGAAAAGCAGCCGAACGGCAAGTACACCCTCGTTTTGAAAAACGGCCAGGTGATCGAGACGGACGCTGTCTTGTTCACCGTGCCGCACGCGGTTTCGGAGCCTCTGCTCAGGCCGTACGCCAGCGTGCCTGCTCTGCCGACCGCCAAGCCGCACATGGTGGCGACGATTGCGATGGCATTTCCGGAGAGCGGGATCGAGCTGGGGATGGAAGGGACAGGCTTCATCGTGCCGCGGCACTCGGGCGCGACGATCACGGCGTGCACGTGGGCGCATCGCAAATGGCCGCACATGGCGCCGCCAAACAAAGCGCTCTTGCGCAGCTTTGTCGGAAGAGCGACAGAGCAATCGTTCATGCAGATGAGCGACGAGGAGATTTTGGAGGTCGTGCTGCGCGATTTGCGCAAGATCATGACGATTCGCCAGCAGCCCGAGTTTTACAGCGTGACGCGCCTGCAAAATGCGATTCCGTACGTAGTCGGCCATCAGGCGTGGGTGAAAGATGTGAAGCAGAAGTTGCAAACGAATTTGCCGGGGGTACTGGTGGCAGGCGCCTCCTACGACGGAGTGGGCGTGCCTGATTGTATCGCGCAAGGAAAAAAAGCCGTTTCGGAATTGATCGCATCTGTGCAACCGGGGAGATAACCCCGGTTTTTCCTTTTTTCGGTGCTAAACGGCTCGTCCTGTCCATATAGTATAGGGAAATGTCCTGCACTTGGTCGAGAAAAGGCGGGTTGCCTTGAGTATCGACCTTGGCGCAACAAGGCGTCGCCCAAAAAAAGCTTGGCGAAGCCAAGTTTTCGAAAAAGGAGGAGCACGAATGGCGTTACAGGATGGGCTGCTTTCGTTTGCCATCAAGGAGACCATTTTCCTCTCATCCGATAGAGCCGGAATCGGCGAATTGCAAGAGCTGGAATTGGTACCCGATGTAGAGGTTCTGGAAAACGACTCCTACGTCTCCATCACGGGCTGCTTGCAATTGGTAGGAAAATACGAGCCGATCAGGGAAGCCGCAGAAGCGAACAGCGGCGGGACGGAAACGCTGGTTGAGGCCTTCACTTTTCCGCCATTTCGCCAGGAAGTGTCGGAGGAGGCGCAATACGGCTGGGAGGAACAGATCGGCCATCGCATACCGTTGAACATCACCATTCCGTTGGACCGGATCGCGGAAATCGGCGACATTTATGCCATCGTGGACAGCTTTGACTACAAGCTGGAATCCCCGCATCAAATGTTGATTGACGCCGACCTGAAGATCATGGGGATACTGCTCGGCGACAGTCAGACACAGCCGGCTTCCGCCAACCAGGAGTCAGCGGAGGGGGCACAGGCCTGGGAGTATGCCCGTGTAGCGGACGAGACGCTGCAAGCGCACGCTGCGCCTTCTTCCCTGGACGAAATCGAGGAAAAGCTGAGCGCTTTGGAGGAGGAGCTGGAGCGGGAAGCATTGCCGGCGTCCTATGATTCGGCTGAATCGCCTTCCGTGTTCGACGCCCCTGCGATCGCCTACAACCAGCAGGAGGAGTACCAGCAGCAATACGGGGAAGTGCAGGAGCAGTACGGCGAGGTGCAGGAGGTGTCCAGGAGCGAATCGCAGCAGCCTTGGATCGCAAATCCGGCCGCCTACGGCTCAGATGCGCAGGCAGAGGCCCAGTATGATTCCCCGGCGTACGATGCGCTTGCCTATCGCGATATTCAGACGACAGAGCCTGTCAAAAGGCAGCCGGAAAAAGAAGAGCCGATTTTGGCGATTCACGAGCAGGACGATGTGGATTACGCTCAGGTCGCTACCGATCCAGCCGAGTCCGAGTCTCTCTACGAAGCGGAGCAGGTGCAGGAAGTGCATGCGGACGGCGAGGAAGAAGCGGCAGAGCCGGTAGTCGCGCAGCCGGAAGCGGTGGAGGAGACAGAGCTCAAGGTAGCCATCTCGGGCAAGGCATCCCGCGAAGAGCAGAGCAACGTCAACATTACGTCGATTTTCTCGCAGGCTACGCGCGCCAAGCAGGAAGCGCAGGCGATCGAGGCGGAATCCTCGTCCAGTTCCTCCCGGCAAAGCGCGTCCGTCAGCACCAGCCCGGCGACCGTGGAGGCGATGCAAAATCTCACTTCCTTTGTGCGGCGCAAGGAGGAGAGCACGAGCCAGTTGAAAATGTGCATCATCCAGCGCGACGAAACGCTGGAGCATATTTCCCAGAGATACCAACTGCCCGTTTCCAAAATCGTCGAAGTGAACAGGCTGGCTTCCGAGCAGGTTGTCGCGGGACAAATTTTGTACATCCCACAATAAAGGAGTGGGGGACCGTGGATAAGATCGATCTCTCCGAAGTGTGCCAGCATTATCGAGCGCGCGTGATCCGCATCACGCCGCTCGATGACTGCTATTTACTGGAGACTAACCGGGGCCCCAAGGAACTCCACGTCTGGCCGCGTGTGGATGTGATGCGCTGGTCGTTTGCCTGGCGCGAGCGATTGGCTCGTCAGGGGTTTCGCGCAGTGGAAAGGTTTATACGGACGCGAGACACCAAGCCGTTTCTGGTTGTGGGCAAGCGCGGTGTAACGATGACCGATCACGTCAGGCACATCGAAGCCTGCGAGCCTCGCGCCGAACTTGCCCGAAGCTGCGGCAGAGTCATCGGGATGATGCATCTGTCCCAGCAGGAGAGTCCGCTTCTCTCCGGCGCGGATTACTTGAAGCAGGAGCAGATCGCCGCCGACGCAAAGTGGACGCGGACCAAGGCTTTCGCCGAAGCGTTCCGCAGCAAGCACGGACGCGAGCCGGGAGAAAAAAGGTGGGTAGCCGAGCTGATGCAGCCGATGCTGCAGCGCATGGAGCGTTCCTCGGCCATGCTTTCGCATGAAAGCGTAGCGCCGGATACGGTCAGCGTGTCGCACCGGGAGTTGCAGCGGGACAATTGGGGCATGGTGAAGGGCGAGCTGTACTTGCGGGGCTTTTTTCGGCCAGCTTTGTCCGTGCAGCAGCGCGATGTGGCAAGCTTTTTGCGGGATCATTACTTGACGCACAAAGACATCGGCCAGATTGACGCCTTTTTGGACGGATACGAGGAGGTCAAGCCGCTCAGTTACGGAGACTATATTTTGCTGCTCGCCTTCATGGCTCGTCCGCGCGAGGTGTACAGAAGCATCGAAGCTTATACGAAGCGGGTTGCAGGCAAGGAAGAGGCTTCTGTCAAAGCGATTGAACAGGCTCTGCGCATCCAGGAGTCCGTCGACCAACTGCTGCAGCACATTGCCTACCGGGCAGAGCAATCGAGGAGGGAGGGAGTACATGAGCCGCTATGACGAGATCTACCCGTTGTTCCAGGAGTACGACATGTACGCGCAGAGCATCGAGCCGCTGAAGGAACCGAACGTGTACAAGGCGGCGACTCCCTATGGCTCCTACGTCTGCAAACGGTCCAATATGCCTGCCAAGCGGCTGGTTTTCGTAAGCGACATGCTGCGCCAGTTGCAGCAGCGCGGCTGGGACGGGGCGGTTCCGTTCACGTACACGAAGTTCGACGATCCGTTTGTTGCGCTCGGGGACTCGCTGTACTACGTGACGCCCTTTCAGCCGGGGAACGAGGAGTGGACCGAACAGCCGCTGGCCTGGGCTACCCCGGCGATCGAGCGGCTCGCGGAGTTGCACCATCTGACGCAAAATTACCGCTTTGACGACCCGCGGCAGGTGGAGCCGCTGATCGACTCGCTATTAAACCGTTGGCAGTATTGGCAAAACCAGATGGAAAAAGCGGCGGAGGTAGCGGGAGGGCGGAAGTACCAGTCGCCGTTTGACCTGGTGTTTTTGGCCAACAAAGGGTTTATTACGGAGATGAGCCAGACGGCGACCGAGCTGTTGACGGACTGGAAGGAGCGGCACGAGACGCATGCGCATTTTCGCTTGTCGCTCATTCACGGCTATCCGCATCCGGCGCATATCGTGCCGGATCGCTTTGGCAAAGGAAAGCTGCTCAATTTTGACCGGGCCAGCTTCGATACGCCTGTGCGCGACCTCACACTGTTTTACCGGACGTATTTTCAAC
Organism: Brevibacillus sp. FW301-21C12A; assembly: GCF_058788915.1. NCBI lineage: Bacteria > Bacillati > Bacillota > Bacilli > Caryophanales > Paenibacillaceae > Brevibacillus > Brevibacillus sp. FW301-21C12A. Next base: position 106,188 of record NZ_JBYTBG010000009.1, on the reverse strand, counting down.
TGGCGGGAGATGAAGCAGGCGCCTCCCAGCTTTATCATCGCTACGCTGCCATCTTCCCGTTGCGGCCGGAAGAAATCGAGCTGTTGGCATCGTTTCTCTCGTACCCGGAACGGATCATGAGAGACATCGACATCTACTACCACAACCGCAGGGAGTGGAGCGAGCTGTACGCGGTGAAGCGCCTGGAAAAAGATATGGACCGCCTGATGCGTCTGCATCGCTGGGTCCAGCAAGCCTTTTAACGAGCAACGTCTCACAAGGTGGGGCGTTGCTTTTTGCATTTACAGCCACTCCAGGACGATGGCGACGTACAGCACGGCAAGCAGACCGAGCAGAATCACGTCAAACGAGGTGGGAAACAGGACGGTGCGGATGAACTGAAAAATCATCAAAGGGCTCAGCACTTGTTTGCACCCGTATTTGATTCGCAGGTAGGTAGGGTTATACTTCCAGCGAAAATTCATCATCGGCATATCACCTCATTTCAGCATATGCGAGGCTTCCTGGGACAGTGTCTATATTTCCTCGGACAAAGGCCGGTTTCGCCCGAGGCGTATTTTCTCTACGCCAGTTGTGACACAGGTTTGAGAATGGGAGGAAACGGGAACGTATAGGGCAGGAAGGCCAGGACGAACTTGTAAAGGTGAGCAGATGATCTGGAAAATAGCACTCTACTTGTCAGGAATAGGTGCAGGTGTGTACTTGATTCGCTTATCCTACGGCTTGCAACGGCAAGCGCAGAGAGGGTTTGACCTGTCTTTGCTGCACGGCATCGGGCTGGTGGCCTGGGGGATCGGCAGCTTGCTCGTGCTGTCTTTTGCCTGGTGGGGCAACGGGCTGGGGGTGCCGGTCTGTACAGGGACGTATCTCGCAGGGATCATCTCGCTTGTCTTTTTGCTGCAGACGCACAGACGCTTGCGCCAAAAGACGGAGAGCGAAGGCGCACACGTGGAGTCGCAGCTTTTGCTGGACTGGCAGAGGATCACGCGGCAGCATACGGGGATGGTGCAGGTCATTCTGCTGGTCATAGCCGCGTCTTTGCTCGCGCTGCCCGAGATGCCGCTTTATGTTAAAGGGGGACTGGCGGTCGCCATAGCTTACATGAGTGTTCTTGCATACTTAAACAATCGGGACCATCACTATTTGATGACGGAGACATTGTCATCGGTGAGCACGCTCGAATCGAGGCTGACCCAGCAGCTCGCGCATTCCGAATGGATGAACCAGCAATTGTCGCTCGTCGGGGAACTGAAGCAAAGCTATGAGGGACTGTTGATTGCCAGCAACAAAATCAGCGTGAGCGACGTCCATTACGATAGCATTCACCAGTTGACCAGCGAGCTTGTCGACGCCTGGTTTGGCCAGATTCATACGCTCGTCTATTTGGGCATAAGCTGGGAGTCCGAGCAGGGGGATGTCTATTTTCACACCGAGCGCGGCAAAAGAGCCGATCGAGGTGCGGTCCAGTTTATCGAGGAGCGCATCGTCGTCTCGGAGCAATGGGACACGGCCAAAACGCCGCGGTACGTCAGGCTGGTGGCGCAAACCGCTATCGGCGAGCACGATATGGAGACAAAAGAGCTGGAGCAGTCCTTTTTTCAACTGCTGCTTGTGAACGTGAGAGGACTGATCTTGCGGTGTCTGCACGAACATCAGTCGACAGAGCTGAAGGAGCTGGAGCTGGGAATGGGCCTGGCCCGCCGAATCCAGTCGATGCTGATTCCAAAAGAGGAATGGCAAGTGAACGGCCTGCGCGCCAGGACGGTCTACGTGCCCGTCACCTACGTCGGGGGAGACTACATTGATTTTGTGCGCATCAATGAGCGCTACACCTGTTTTATCGTGGCAGACGTATCGGGACACGGCTTGCCCGCGAGCATCTGGGCGACGGGGATTCGGATTGCGGTTCGCGCCGTTTTGCAGACGAGCTGGTCACCCGATGAAATTTTGCAGCGGCTAAACCAGCTACTGTATGCCGATCTGGCGAAAACCCGCTCGTACATTACGATGCTTGTCGCGGTCTACGATGCGACCCGCCACGAGTTGCTGCTTGCCAGAGCGGGCCATCCGCAGCCGATCTATTTGTCCAGCACGCAAAAAAACGTCTTGCGCTGCCGGGGCGGGGTAGGACTAGGGCTTTTGTCCGATAGCACCTATCAACTGGAAGAAGTACCCTTATTAGAAGAAGGTATATTGCTACTATACACAGATGGATTGTTGGATACGGGAAGAAAAGACGTGCTTCGCAGCTCTCACGGCCTGCTCGAAGATCTTGCCGCCCTGCTGGACGAGCCAGGCAAAGAAGAGACGATGGAACGCGTCGAATCGTACCTGTGGGCGATGACGGGCCAAGGCCAGCAAACAGACGACATCTCCGTTTTGATTTTGCAGTTTCAATCCGGCTCTCATGCCGGACAACGAAGAAGTGAAACTCCTGCACTGATGGAGTACCCGAGCTGAAGCGCCCGTGAATAGGAGGATGAACGGTGATTCTGTGTGAACAGTGTCCGGACAATCCCGCTTGTCGCAACTGTCTTCTTGAGCTCCGTTCCGGCGGGTCTGCCCAAAAAGTGCTGCCGCCGCGCAAGGTGAAGGTGACGGAGCTTGCGACAATGGAAACAAGTCAAGCCCAATTGATAGCAGTCAGCCGGACAGCTATCGGCCTGCTTAGTCCGACCAAAAAGTTGCATGGACGCATGGAGGTCGAGCTCGCTTTCGATTTTCGCATTATCGGCAGCGGGCTGCAGGGAATCAACGGTGTTCCTTACTATGTCGTTGATATCGAGAAGGTTTTGCGCAAGGAAGAAGTGCTGGAACGGTTGCTTCTGGAAGAATTTCATACGTGGCATATGTGCAACGAGCTGAATCCTACAGACGTATTGCATAGTTATAAAGATCGGGATGACGAGCGAGGCCGTCTCATCAAGCAGGAGCTTCAGAAGCTGTCCATCCTGCGCCAGATCGAGACGATTTTCCTCTATCTGCTTGACGATGGCAAAGTGCGTCCGCTCGGCTCGAACCGTGCGGCCCCCGATGTCGAGGGGGAAATGCAGCGCCTGATTGGTGAGGCGACCGTCCACGGCAACTCGTTGCGGGAACAGATTGTCAGTCACGACGGGAAAAAAGTGTTTGAAATGTACGCGTCGATTTTGCCGGATCGCACCTGTGGGATCGCCCTGATTGACGTGACGGCTGCCATCGCGGAAGAACGCAGAAGAAAACGGCGCGAGTGGGAAATATACAGAGACATTCTCGGCGTGGTCACGGCAGGCAAGCTGCTGTTGCTAAGCGACGAGGAGCTGTTTTTTCTGCTGCGCGAGGGGCACAAATCGCTCGCGATGGACATTCAGGCGCCGGAGGATTTGGCTCTGCTCAGAAGGTCGTTCAAGCGCACGCTGGAGCCGCTGGGGTTTGTCGCCAAACGTTTTTTGCACTTTCTCGTCGCCGTCAACGAGGCGGCTTCGAACACGCTCAAGCACGGCAGCGGAGGAACGATCACGCTCTATATCGCCCACGATCAAGATTTGTGCCGGGTGGTCATCCACGACCAGGGCCAGGGCATTTTGCTCGAAGATTTGCCGCGGGCGACGTTGCAGCAAGGATTCTCGACGCGCAATTCGCTGGGAGCGGGCTTTCACGTCATGTTGCAATACTGTGACCGGATTTATTTGAGCAGCACGGCGGCTGGAACGAAGCTGATTTTGGAGTGTGCGCTGACAAGCTGATGAACATTGGAGAAAATACCAAATGTTTGCAAGTCGGGTGAAGCGGGTAACATGAGTGAGAGAGAACAAAATCAGCTACACCGATACCTATTGAGAGGAGTTTGAGCATGGACTACCGAGCAACAGAGACGAACGGACAGGCTACGCTGTTTTTCGCCGGAGAGCTGGACATGGCTGTGGGAGATCGAGTGGGTGAATTGCTCCAGCAGTACGGAGGGCGCAATCATTCCGTTACCGTCGATTTTCAAGGTGTATCCTTTGTAGATTCTTCCGGTATTGGAAGTCTGTATTTTACGACGAAAGAACTGCTTGCTTCTGGCAAACAGGTAGAGATTGTCAATGTCCGCGAAGAAATTTTGGATATTTTAAGCGTACTGGGCTTTACCGAGGCGCTGGGCATTACGGTGGGAAAAGTGGGCGAAACCGGGTTTGACGCGAAACAGCGTGATTGTATATAATAAGCAAAGGCAACGATACCACAATTACATATCGAATCAACGATGATCGGGAAGAGTAGGTCAGGACCCCTTTGCAGAGAGGAGAATCAGTTGCTGGAAGATTCTCTAAGGAGAGATGGACTGAAGGTCGCCCGGGAGTTGTTTTTGGTGAACACGATGTGTCTAGCCAAAAGCGGTTCGCAGCCGTTATCTTGTTTGAGGGAACATACGCTGGACTCTTCTTGCCGTATGTTAACAAAGGTGGTACCGCGAAATAATCCTTTCGTCCTTTGGATGAAGGGTTTTTTTATTTTTCCTAGAGGAGGAAGCCTACCCATGTCAACTCAGCCAACAACCGACATCGACCAATTGCTGCCGAAGAACTACGACCCGAAGGCAGCCGAAAGCAAATGGTATCCGTACTGGATCGAAAAGCAGTTTTTCAAGGCGGAACGCGACCCGGAGAAGCGTCCGTTCACGATCGTGATCCCGCCTCCGAACGTGACGGGCAAGCTGCACTTGGGCCATGCGCTCGATACGACGCTGCAAGACATCATCACCCGCGCAAAGCGGATGCAAGGCTACAGTACGCTGTTTTTGCCCGGGATGGACCACGCCGGGATCGCTACGCAAGCCCGCGTAGAAGCGACGCTGCGCGAAGAGGGCATCTCGCGTCACGACCTCGGCCGCGACAAGTTCATCGAAAAAGTATGGGAATGGAAGCACATTTACGCTTCGCACATCCGCGAGCAGTGGGAAAAGCTGGGTCTTGCGCTGGACTACTCCCGCGAGCGTTTTACGATGGATGAAGGCTTGTCCAAAGCTGTGCGCGAAGTATTCGTCCGCCTGTACGAAAAAGGGCTGATTTACCGCGGCAACCGCATCATCAACTGGGACCCGGCTGCCCGTACCGCCCTGTCTGATATCGAGGTCATTTACAAGGAAGTAAAAGGCGCCCTGCACCATATGCGCTATCCGCTCGCTGACGGCACAGGCTACATCGAAGTGGCGACGACCCGTCCGGAAACGATGCTGGGCGATACGGCTGTCGCTGTCCATCCGGAAGACGAGCGCTACAAGCACCTGATCGGAAAAACCGTCATTTTGCCGATTGTCGGTCGCGAAATCCCGATTGTCGCGGATACGTACGTCGATCCAGAGTTCGGCTCCGGCGCGGTAAAAATCACGCCTGCGCACGATCCGAACGACTTCGAGCTGGGACTGCGCCACCAACTGCCGCAAATCGTCGTCATGGACGAGACTGGCACGATGAACGAGCAGGCAGGCATCTACAAAGGGCTGGACCGTTTTGCCTGCCGCAAGCAAATCATCAAAGACCTGACAGAGCAAGGCGTCATGTTCAAAATCGAGGAGCACATCCACCAGGTAGGCCACAGCGAGCGCAGCGACGCCGTTGTAGAGCCGTATTTGTCCACCCAGTGGTTCGTGAAAATGCAGCCATTGGCTGACCTCGCGCTTGCCAACGCCAACAGCGAAGACAGCGTCAAATTCGTTCCGGAGCGCTTCAAGACCAACTACCTGCGCTGGATCGAGAACATTCGCGACTGGTGCATTTCCCGCCAGCTCTGGTGGGGCCACCGCATTCCCGCCTGGTACTGCCAAGAGTGCGGCGAGACCGTCGTCTCCCGCGAAGATGTCACCGAATGTCCGAGCTGCCACAGCCACAAGCTGGAGCAGGACAACGACGTGCTCGATACCTGGTTCTCCTCTGGTCTGTGGCCGTTCTCCACGCTCGGCTGGCCGGAAGAGTCCGAGGACATGAAGTATTTCTATCCGACAAACGTCCTCGTAACCGGCTACGACATCATTTTCTTCTGGGTAGCGCGCATGATGTTCTCCGGTCTTGAGTTCACCGGAAGAAGCCCGTTTGAATCCGTGCTGATTCACGGCATTATCCGCGACTCCGAAGGCCGCAAAATGTCCAAGTCGCTCGGAAACGGCGTCGATCCGATGGAAGTGATCGAAAAATACGGCGCGGATGCCCTGCGCTTCACGCTGGCGACAGGCAACTCGCCAGGGAACGACCAGCGCTTTTACTGGGAAAAAGTCGAGGCGAACCGCAACTTCGCCAACAAGATTTGGAACGCCTCCCGCTTTGCCCTGATGAACCTGAGCGGATTTACGTACGACGACATTGATCTTAGCGGCGAGCTGTCGACGCCAGACAAGTGGATTCTCTCCCGTCTGCAAGCGACCATCGCTGACGTGACGCGCCTGTCCGACGCATTTGAGTTTGGCGAAGCGGGCCGCGTGCTGTACAACTTCATTTGGGATGACCTGTGCGACTGGTACATCGAGATGGCGAAGCTGCCGCTGTACGGCAGTGACGAAGCAGCGAAAAAGACGACGCAATCCGTGCTCGTGACGGTGCTCGACCAAACGCTCAAGCTGCTCCATCCGTTTATGCCGTTCATCACCGAGGAAATTTGGCAGGCGCTGCCGCACCAAGGCGAGAGCATTACCGTAGCACCTTGGCCGACGGTGAACGAACAATGGATTTTCACCGAGGCGGAGAGCGAGATGACCATGCTGATGGAAATTATCCGCAGCGTGCGCAACATCCGTGCTGAAGTAAACGTGCCGATGTCCAAAAAAATCGAGCTGTTGATTAAGCCAAGCGATGCGACCTCTGCGGCTCGTCTGGCGCGCGGCGAAGAGTACATCGCCCGTTTCTGCAATCCGGAGACGCTCACGATCAGCGCGGAGCTGGCGATCCCGGAAAAGGCGATGTCTGCGGTTGTGACAGGAGCGGAGCTGTTCTTGCCGCTGGCTGGCCTGATCGACATCGAGCAAGAGCTGAAGCGACTGGAAAAAGAACTGGCTACTTTGCACGGCGAAGTGGAGCGGATCGAGAAAAAGCTGAACAACGCCGGCTTTATGGCCAAGGCACCGGAAAAAGTCGTGGAAGAAGAAAAAGCGAAAATGGCTGACTACATGGAAAAACGGGATAAGGTCATCGCTCGCCTTGCCGAACTGAAGGGCGAATGATCCGCCGTACCAACGCATATTTTTGAGAATGGAGCATTTTGGTATGCATGCTGAAGCACAATTTGTTGAATACAAAGAAGCGCTCGACTGGCTGCATGGACTGCTTCGCTTCGGTCAGCGGCCGGGGCTTGAGAGAATGCAGTGGGTACTTGAGCAACTGGACCATCCGGAACGGAGAATCCCGTTCATCCATGTGGCAGGCACCAATGGAAAAGGCTCGACGTGCGCGTTCCTGACGCAAATGCTGATGGAGGCCGGCTACAGTGTCGGCACGTTCACCTCGCCTTATCTGGTAGATTTTCGCGAGCGCATTCGCTACAACGGGAGCATGATCGAGGAAGCCGATCTGCTCCGGCTGGTGAATGAAGTCAAGGTCTTGATCGAGCGCTGCGAGCGCGAGACGGAATTTGGCTCGCCTACAGAGTTTGAAGTCATCACGCTGATCGCCATTCTTTATTTTTCGAGAGTGGCGAGACCGGCTGTCGTCGTCTGGGAGACGGGGCTGGGAGGACGGCTGGACTCGACGAATGTCGTGCTGCCGCTTGTCTCCGTTATCACAAATATTGGCATGGACCATACACAGGTGTTGGGCGATACCTTGGAGGAGATTGCCCGCGAAAAAGCTGGCATCATCAAGCCGGGCGTACCTGTCGTCACGGGCGAGACCCGACCGGAAATACTCGCCGTGCTCAAGGAGCGGGCTGCTGAGACGAAAAGCACCGTGTACAGCTTGCAGGAGCATTTCTTTGCCGAACAGGTAGAAGAAGAGCTGGGGCAGCAGCGGATTCGCTACAGCAGCATCCATCGGCGCCATGAAGCTACCTATCGCTTGACCATGAACGGCATTCATCAAACGGCAAATGCAGCGGTCGCGTTGATGACCATTGATGTCTTGCGCAACTATTTCTCTTTCCTGCTGGAGGAAGAAGAAATATCCCGTGGTTTGCAACAAACACGCTGGCCTGGTCGTCTAGAAGTCGTCTCGCCAAGACCGCTTGTGATCTTGGACGGGGCACACAACCAGGAGGGAATGGAAGCACTCGCCAATAGCCTGGAGCGGCTTTTGCCGAACGATGCAGGGCTGCACCTGCTGTTTTCCGGCTTGGCTGATAAGCCGCTTTCCGAGATGGCAAAAGCGCTGGCGCCCGTAAAGGCGAAAATCAAGTCGCTGAACGTGACGGAATTTGACTTTCCGCGTGCAGCAGCGGCAAGTACGCTGCGCGATGCGTTTTTGCAAGGCGGATGGGCGGAGGAAAACCTCGAAGCCGTCCCGGACTGGCGAGCGTTTCTCCTTTCTTGGATGCGGGAGAAGCAATCGGCGAAAGCGGATGACTGGTTGGTCGTCTGCGGTTCGCTCTACTTCATCGCCCAAGTGCGCGCATTCTTTCCCACTACAGTAGAAGAGGCAGGTGAATAGGGTGGATCAGGCTAGGCACGTCCACTTTGTGGGCATCGGCGGATATGGCATGAGTGCCATTGCCCGCGTCTTGATCGACCTTGGATACAAGGTAACCGGCTCCGACGTCGCCATGAACGAATTGGCGAAGAAGCTGGAAGCGAGAGGGGCGGTCGTTCATATCGGCCATAATGCTGCCCACGTGGAGGGAGCAGACATCATTGTTTACTCTACCAGCATCCCCAAGGACAATCCGGAGGTAGTCGCAGCAGAAGCGAAGGGAATCCCGGTCATGCACCGTTCCCAAATGCTCGCCCGCATCTTGAACGAACGAACAGGTGTAGCCGTTGCCGGAGCACACGGCAAAACGACCACGACCTCCATGATTTCGCACGTACTGGAGGAGTGCGGGGTAGACCCGACCTTCATCATTGGCGGAGAGCTGATGAATGCAGGGACAAACGCCAAGGCAGGGACGAGTGATTTTGTCATTGCCGAAGCGGACGAGAGCGACGGTTCCTTTTTGGAATACAGACCGATGTACGAAATCGTGACCAGCATCGAGCCGGACCATCTGGAGCATTTCGACGGCGATTTCAACAATTTGAAACAGGCGTACGTCCAGTTTTTGAGTCATCTGAAGCCGGGCGGCAAAGCGATTTTGTGCATAGATGACTCGCACGTTCGCGAAGTGATGCCGTCTGTCGCAGGCACGGTAGTAACGTATGCGATCGATCCGGCTTTTGTGTCGCAGGCCGAGTTTCGCGCCGTGTCGATCGAGTGCGGAGATCGGCGCAGCACATGCCAGGTGTATCATGGAGAAAAACTGCTCGGGACGCTCGCGCTGACGGTTCCGGGCAAGCACAATATTGCCAATGCGCTGGCGGCGATCATCGTCTGCCTGGATGCAGGGCTGTCGTTTGAACAGATTGCCGAGGCACTGACTTCGTTTCGGGGAGCGAAGCGCAGATTCCAGATCATCGGAGAGGCGCGCGACATTCTCGTGGTGGACGATTACGCCCACCATCCGACAGAGATCATTGCGACGTTGAACGGAGCCAAGGCGTCCGGCCGACGGGTCATCGCTGTCTTCCAGCCGCAGCGCTACACGCGGACGTATTTCCTGATGGATGAGTTCAGCCGTGCTTTTTCACAGGCTGACGAAGTCATCGTTACGGATATTTACTCCCCGGCTGGCGAAGCCAAAATCGAAGGGGTAAGCTCTGAGGTGCTAGTTCAAAAAATCCGCACCAACAGCCACCCGCGGGCGCAGTACATCCCGACGAAGGAGCAGATGCAGGAGCAGTTGGTCAAGGAATTGCAAGCTGGCGACCTGGTGCTGACCATGGGCGCGGGAGACATTTGGAAGTCCGCCTACTGGCTGGCAGAAAAGCTGGAAAAATAACAGCAGCACGAGTGCTGCAAAGAAGAAAGACTTGGTTCGGAAGCGGAGCCAAGTCTTTTTTCATACAGAAAAGAATTTATAAGATTCTTATCCAGTATAAGTGCAACTAAGGCTGCGCCAAAGGCTTGGCGCAGCCTTAGTTTTCTAATGCGCAAAAGCATAAATTAGTACCAGGTATTAATATCTAGTGTTATAATGTAGTCACAAACAAGCAGAGGTGATGATTCGATATGATGAACGCAAATGCTATTCCTTCCCGAATAACGGCGATCGGCACCTACGTGCCAAGCGGTGTGCTTCGCAATGCCGATCTGGAAAAGATGGTGGAGACGTCCGACGAATGGATTTTGCAGCGAACGGGCATCCACGAACGGCGCATTGCAGCAAAAGATGAGTTTACAAGCGATTTGGCGATTGCGGCCGTAGAGAACATGGCCGCTGCCTATGGCAAAAACCGCACAGACGTCGACTTGATCCTCGTGGCCACGAGCACGCCGGATTTTCCGTTTCCGAGCGTCGCCAGCCAAATCCAGGCTCATTTCGGCATCGCGCAGGCGGGCGCCATGGATCTTTCCGCCACATGTGCCGGGTTTACGTACGCGCTGCACACCGCGAACGCGATGATCGCCTCCGGGCTGCACCGCAAAGTGCTGGTGGTGGCAGCCGAAACGCTTTCCAAGGTGACCGACTACACCGACCGCACGACCTGCATCCTGTTTGGCGATGGAGCGGGTGCAGTGCTGGTGGAAGCCGACCCGGACGCTCCCGGTTTTCATGCTGCCTATTTAGGCTCGAAGGGAGACGGCGGCATTCACGTCTACCGCTCGGGGCTGTCGACGAGCATGGATGGCAGAGAGCTTGCGGGGAATGGCTGCATCGTGCAAAACGGCAGAGAAGTGTACAAGTGGGCGGTTACGACGGTGCCGACAGGCATGCAGGAGGTCGCAAGCCGCGCAGGCATTGCGCTCGATGAGGTGGATTGGTTCATCCCGCACAGCGCCAATTTGCGCATGATCGAGTCGATTTGCGAGCGCAGCGGCTTTCCACTTGAGAAGACGTTGTACAGCTTGGCCTACTACGGCAACACATCGGCCGCTACGATCCCGCTTGCGCTCGGGCTGGGCATCGAGCAAGGCAAGGTAAAGGCGGGGGACAAAATTTTACTCTACGGCTTCGGCGGGGGACTCGTTCACGCCGGGCTGCTTTTGACCTGGCAGCCGTAAGCTTTGGCGAAAAAGCTTCGCCGCTGTGCTAGAGAATTTGCTAGATTTGCTAGATCGCAGTCATAACCCGTCCCGCCCAGACGTAAGCTAGTACAAAGAGCCTGCAAGCTGGGAGGGCATGAGCGTGAACGGAGAAAAGAAAAATCATGTAACAGTCAAGATGAACGGCAGATTTTGGGACGAAAAGCGCGAGACCATCAAGCAAGAAGCGAGTGTGAAGCGTACCCCCAAAGACGACACGCCACGGGTAAAAATTCAGGGGCCACCTATCCCTTTTCACGGCACGCTTCCACCGAAAAAGGAAAACGACGCCTGGGAACGCATGATGCAACTGAGAGGGGCCGCGCAGCGGGAGACGAGCAGAGAGCCGGGGCCGATCCTCGATGATTCGCCCGAGCTGGAAGAGACGCAAGAGCAGGAGGAACTTCTGGGAGCTTACAGCAGCTCCGGCAAAAATCCTGCAAAGCGCTTCCTCGCTTTTTGGCCGAAAACTCCCATCTGGCGGACCGTGCTGACGACAGGGGGAGCAGTAGCGATCGGGTTGTTGTTCGGCTTTTTGGTGCTGTCGGTTTTCACGCAGGAGGAATTTTCGCAATCGTATGGATCAGTTTTAAGCGAGACCGTGCAGACGTTGACGGCACAAGAGGCAAAAGGCGGGCAGGCAGGAGGCCAGGAGGCGCTGGCTGGCCCCGGTTCGTCCGAGGCAGGAGCAGGAACTGCAGCCGGCAATACCGCTTCTGGCGAGCAGCAAAATGTCTCGCTGCAAGTGCCGCAGATCAGCATGTTCGTCGCCCAGGCAGGCGTGTTTCAGCCGGACGCGTCTCCACAGTCTGCGGTAGAGCCGCTGGCGAAAGCGGGAATCCCGCACCTTTTGTACAAGGATGGCAGCAAGCAGTATATGTTTGCCGCTGCCGCGCCTACGCGAGATGCCGTGCTGGGCTTTGCCGCCAGCTTGAAAAACAAGGGGATGGACGTGTACGTCAAGGAGTTTGCCTTCCCGGCCTTCCAGGGAGCGGTTCCGGTGAGCAAACCGGCTGCCGCCACGGAAGGGCCGAACGTGCAGCAGTTTTTTGACAATGGCGTGAAGCTGGCGCAGGCGCTCTCTGCCCAATCCGGCCTGATTATCACATCGGGACAGCTTTCTGCCTCGGCGCAGGAGACGGCCGACCTGAAGGAATGGCATCGCCAATTTTTGGAGGAAAGCCGCTTGATTCAGGTGCAGGATGCGTGGAAGCCGCTGTTCGAAGGGATGGTCAACGGGATCAATCAGGCGCTGGCCGCCCGCGACAAGATGGAGGAAGCAAGCGCCGGAAAAAAAGGGGAAAGCGCCGAATCGTACGCGTGGCAAGTACAGGCGGGCGTGCTCGGATATTTGGAGAGCTACGCGAGCTGGGTGCAGTTGGCGCGCTAAAGACAAATAAGCGAGCGCTGATAAGGCTTCCGCAAGTTTTCTTGCAGGAGGCCTTTTCTTTTTATACAGTAACTAGCAAGAGCAAACAGGGATTGTTTCACCCCCTTCCATTTGCTAAACTTATGGTTGGCAAAAAGAGAATCCCTTCGTAAAAGGGAGTTGGGAAAAGGAATGGGGAAAGAAACGCTTACACTCGTGTTTCTACTGGTGAGTGGCCTTTTGTGCGGGAGCATCGTCGGGGAAATTCTCGGTCCCTGGGTGCCTTTTCTGACCAAAAGCAAAACGATTACATGGTCACCTGCGGCAGATTTAGAAATTTTGAAGTACGACCTGAACTTTCAGGTAAAACTAAATCTAGCCAGTATCGGGGGGCTTGCCCTCGCGTTTTGGATACATCGACGGATAAAGTAGGTTGAAAAATGACGACAGAAAAACATGATACGCTCATTCTTGCTTCATCATCGCCCCGCCGAAGAGAACTGCTGCAGGCGCTGGGCATTCCGTTTACGGTGATGACCAGCGATGTGGACGAGACGACTGCGCCTGGCTTGTCTCCTGCGCAAGTGGTAGAGGAGCTGTCCTTGCGCAAGGCTAAGGAAGTAGCCGCCCGCCTGACAGAAGGCGTCGTGCTCGGTTCAGACACGATTGTCGTTCTGGATGGACATATTTTGGGCAAGCCGGCAGACGAAGCGGACGCGTTTCGCATGCTGTCCATGCTCCAGGGGCGAGAGCATACCGTCTATAGCGGCGTGGCCCTGATTGATGCAGCGTCTGGGCGCTCAGAAGTGGCGCACAGCCACACCGATGTGAAAATTCGCCCGTTGAGCGAAGCAGAGATCAAGTCGTACATTGCAACGAAAGAGCCGATGGACAAAGCGGGTTCTTATGCGATTCAAGGGATTGGAGCGACGATCGTGGAAGGGATAACCGGAGATTACTTTACGGTTGTCGGGCTTCCGCTTTGCTTGACCTCCAAGCTGCTCGCGCGTTTCGGGATGCCGATTTTGTAGGAAAGCTGTGCTTGTGTGCAAGTGACAACGGCCAACCACCTCACGACCTTCTTCTAGTAAGCCGTTGACGATAATGAGATAGGTGGGAGGCGGCGAAAAATGGCAGTAAATACCTGTAACAAAACAGACGGCAAAAACGTCCCTTACTATGACCGTCCACGTGAACGACTGCTTCGCGAAGGAGCGGTCCATCTGTCTGATACAGAGCTTCTTGCCATTTTACTGAGGACAGGCAGTGAGCAGGAGTCAGTCTATCAGTTGGCTCAGCGCTTGTTAGCCAAATTTGGCGACCTGCGTGGATTGGCGCAAGCCTCTCATGCTGAGCTGAGGGAACTGAAAGGGATCGGCCCGGTAAAAGCAGTGGAACTGCATGCCGCCTTTGAACTCGGGCGCAGAATGGTCGGCGTACCGCGGCAAAGCCGCACCTCCATCCGTCTGCCCCGCGATGTGGCTGACTTGATGTCGCCTGAGCTTGCTCATTTGACACAGGAGCACTTTGTCTGCCTTTTTCTAAATACCAAGAACCACGTGATTGGCAAGCAGACTATTTTTGTAGGCAGTCTGGACGCTTCCATCGTGCACCCTAGAGAAGTCTTTAAAGAAGCGATCCGTCGTAGCAGTGCATCGGTAATTTGCCTACATAACCATCCAAGTGGGGATCCGACACCTAGCAGGGAAGATATCGCGATCACGCATACGCTGCGTGAAGCGGGGGAACTGGTAGGGATTTCATTGTTGGATCATGTGATTATCGGGGATGGCAGGTACGTCAGCTTGAAAGAGCAAGGGTACTTGTAGGATGTAACATTGCTTGTCATTTGTATATTATTGGAAGGAGTTTTTTTATGTTTGGTGGATTTACACGTGACTTGGGGATTGACCTCGGCACTGCCAATACACTTGTTTTCGTTAAGGGAAAAGGAATTGTAGTGCGTGAACCTTCTGTAGTAGCCATTCGTACCAACAACAATTCCATTGAAGCGGTAGGGAATGCGGCAAAGAGTATGATCGGCCGCACGCCTGGCAACATCGTCGCCGTTCGTCCGATGAAGGACGGGGTTATTGCGGATTTTGACACGACTGCAACGATGATGCGCTATTTCATCAATCAGGCCCAGAAAAACCAGGGTCTGTTCAGCCGTCGCCCGAACGTGATGGTCTGTGTGCCATCGGGAATTACCGCTGTCGAAAAGCGTGCTGTTGAAGACGCGACGAAGCAGGCTGGCGCGCGCGAGGCTTACACGATTGAGGAGCCGTTTGCAGCAGCGATCGGAGCCGATCTGCCTGTATGGGAGCCGACCGGAAGCATGGTCGTCGACATCGGCGGCGGTACGACAGAAGTGGCGATCATTTCTTTGGGCGGGATTGTTACCTCCCGTTCCATTCGCGTGGCCGGGGATGAGATGGATGAAGCGATCATCCAGTACATCAAGCGCCGCTACAATCTGATGATCGGGGAACGGACAGCGGAAACGTTGAAGCTGGAGATTGGTTCTGCCATCGCGCCAGAGGAACCGGAAAACGTGGATATTCGCGGCCGCGACCTCGTGACTGGCTTGCCAAAAACACTCTCGGTCAGCAGCACGGAAATCGCAGAAGCATTGGCAGAAACAGTTGCTGCCATTATTGAAGCTGTGAAGGTGACCTTGGAGAAGAGTCCGCCGGAGCTTGCCGCAGACATTATGGATCGCGGGATCGTGTTGACAGGCGGGGGAGCGCTGCTGCGCAATATCGACCGTCTGCTCAGCAAGGAAACAGGTATGCCCGTGCATGTTGCGGAAAATGCGCTGGATTGCGTAGCGATCGGGACAGGCCGGGCTTTGGAGAATATCCACCTGTTCAAATCGAAACAAGGCATCACCTCTTCCCGACAAAAACGGGGTAAATAAACGGAGGGTAGGGCATGTCGTTTTTCGGGAATAAGCGGCTTATTATCGTACTTGTAGGCTTGGTCCTGCTAATCTCCGTCGTGGGCTACACTTCCCGTGAACGGGTTAACCTGACCTGGCCAGAAATGTTTTTCAAAGATACGTTCAGCGTGGTGCAGGGCTTGTTTTATCGCCCTGCCCAAGCTGTTTCTGGCTTTTTTCGGGAAATAGAAGACGCGTACAGCGTCTACGAAGAAAACAAGGCCCTCAAGGCAGGGCTGGACCAGTATGCCCGGCTGACGGCAGAACTCCACGACCTCAAGGCAGAGAATGAGCGGCTGAGAAAAGAGCTGGATGCGAAAAACAGGTTCAAGTCGTCGTACAGTCTTCTCTTTGCGGAAGTCGTGGCGCGCAATCCCGATACGTGGAACAACGTCATTACCATCGATCTGGGGCTGAAGAGCGGCATTAAAAAAGATATGGCGGTCATCACGGAAAAAGGGATGATCGGACGTGTACAGAGTGTTGCCAACTTTTCCGCTACGGTTGAATTGTTGACCAGCTATGAACGGCGCGACCACATCTCCGCCGACATTCAGGCCACGTATATCGTCGACGGCAAGACTGTCCATGAGCCTGTCAGCGGTGTCATCGAGGAATACGATCCGCAGGAGCGATTGCTGGTCATGCGCAAAATTCCTTGGGGCAAAAAAATCGAACCGAAGCAGCAAGTCATTACCTCCGGCCGGGGGGGAGTGGTTCCGCGAAATCTGCCGATCGGCTACATTGTCCGGGTCGTGCCGGACGACTACGGGTTGACGCAAACGGCTTACATACAGCCGAGCGCAGACTTTTCGCAATTGAGCGAAGTGATGGTGGTAGAGCGCGACTTTACCATTTCGCCTAACGGTGAGCTGATACCAAAGCAGGCGGCTGGACAAGTGCAGCCGCCTGCGACGGGAGGCAAAGCGGCAACGCCCAATTCGACGGGGACTTCCTCCGCAACTACTGGCGGAGGTGGTCAATAGATGGCGCGTTTTTTATTGACGCTTGGTGTCGTGGTCTTGTTTGTTCTGGAAGGGACAGTCATGCAGGTCCTCTCACCTGATTTATGGGGACTGTCATGGATGACAGTCCCTCGCTTCGCGCTCGTATGCTGTATCTTCATTTCCATGTATCTCGGGAGGCGGGAAGGGCTGTACTACGGGCTTGCGTTCGGCTTTTTGCAGGATGTCCTGTTCGGGCAGGTGATCGGCATTTACACCATGTCCATGATGGTAGCCAGCTATTTTGCCGGTTTGATCGTGCTGTTGTTCCAGCGCGGGATCGGCATGGTCTTTGTGACGAGCTTCTTGATCCTGTTCGGGCACGAATGGCTCTTGTACTCCTTGTACCGTCTGTTCTCGGTCGCTCCCTATGATGTGCAATGGATTCTCACCCGTCAAATTTTGCCCACAGTATTGCTGAACCTCGTCTTCGGCCTGATTGTGTACATACCGATCAAAAACGGCTGCAACAAGGTGCTCGCCAAAAAGGAAATGCACGTGGAGTAACAAGGAGACAGGGGATGTTACCCGGAAAGGAGAGGATCGCTCATGGAAGAGACCAAAGAACCGAAATCGCACATACCCGTGCGGCTTAACATATTGTTTCTGATCGTCTTTCTGTTCTTTGCCGCCATCATTTTGCGGCTCGCCTTCGTCCAACTGGTGGAAGGGGAGCAGTATCGGCACGAGCTGGAAAAGTTCAGTATCCGCGAGTTGCCGATCCCTGCGCCGCGCGGCCGGATTTTGGACAAAAATGGCGAAGTGCTCGTCTCCAACAAACCTGTTTACACGGTTCAATACGTAGAAGAGCAAGGGCAGGACATCGACGAAGAAAAAGTGGCGGATCGTCTGGCGAAAATTTTGCTGCCTGACGGGGAAAAAATCGGCACAGACAAAGAGCTGCTCAAAAAGACGATCGAGCTGCGCTCCACATTGCCGATCGCTTTCAACAACGAGGAAACGAACGCGCTGAAAAACAGGGTGGCAGCCAAGCTGCAAGCCGTTCCCAAGCAGGAAGCTGTCGACAGCATGTCAGACTTCGAGCTGGTCAAAACGGCATTGTATGTCGGCTTGCGCGTGCGCTCGCCTTTTGATGACAACCAGCGCAAAGACGTTATCAAAAAGCTCAATGCCAACGCAAAAGGAGCAGGGACCGTTCTGACGGAAGACAACACTTCCGACCTGGAACTGCTCAAAATGGCGATCAGCGCAAACATGAAGCTCGTGCTCACGCTGGACAAGGAAGACCGCGACGCCTTGATAAAAGAAGTGAAGGCACAAATTCGCAAGCTTCCGGCTCCGAACGAGTTATCGGACAAATCGGACATGGATTTGTTGCGCTACGCTTCCTTGTTCGAGCTGGATGTCAATCTGCCGCTCACCGCGGAGCAACGGCAATTCCAGTGGCACAAGCTTTCGCTGTTGCAGGAAATGCGCTCTCCGCAGATGCCGAGCTACATTCCGCGCCGGGTGAAGGTGAACATCAGCGACGAAGAAATGTTCCAAATCGAGGAGCGGCGCACGGAGCTTCCCGGGATTAGCGTCGTGCTGGAGCCTGTCCGGCAAATTTTCAAAGACCCTGACGGCTCTGCCTTCGGGACTCATTTTCTCGGCTATATCAACGCCATTCGCCCTGAGAGCCTGAAAGAGTACCAGGCACAAGGCTACAATGCGATTGACCGCGTTGGCGTCACCGGACTGGAAAGCTCCTACGAAAGATACTTGCGCGGCAAAGACGGGATCATGGACGTCTACGTGAACAAAAATTCCGAGACGATCAAAAAAGAAATGCGCCCGGGCAGGGAACCGGAGCCAGGCAACGACCTCGTGCTGGCGATGGACTGGCGCTATCAGAGCAAAGTGGAAGCGATTTTGAAGGAAGAAGTAGAAGCGTTTAAAAAACGGCCTACGACGCCAAAAGAGTTCAAGGATGCGCACGTCTTGGTCATGAATCCGAATACGGGCGAGATTTTGGCGATGGCCAGCTACCCGGATTACGATCTGAACCTGTATTACGATCGCAAGGCGTTCAACCAAAACTACACCTCGCTCATTTTGCCGAACGAGTCCAATCGGTTCATCTATACGCCGTACCCGCCGGCCTCCACCTACAAGCCGTTGTCCGTCATGATTGCCCTGCAAGAAGGGCTGACAACGCCAAACGAACCGATTAACGACCGCGGCGGCTTGAATGTCGGGAACTCCTACAAGCGCAACTGGAAGCCTGGCGGACACGGGATCGTCAACGCGCGCCGTGCGCTGCAAGTTTCGAACAACACGTATATGTACGAAATGGCGATCCGCTTGGCGAGAAAAGGCAAAGAAGGCTGGGAACAACAATTTTCCGTGCTGGATTACTACAATGCCCAGTTCGGGCTTGGCGTCAAAACAGGGGTGGACCTGCCAGGCGAGAAGACCGGATGGGAAAACCCGAACTTGTACTACGGGAACTTGGCTGACGCGATGATCGGCCAGTACGACCTGTTTACCCCGATGCAGATCGGCCAGTACGTCTCTGCGATTGCCAATGGCGGATACCGGATTCGTCCGCATCTTGTCAAGGAAATACGCAAAGGTACAACCGATCCGAAGCAGAAGGGCCAGACGCTTGCGCAAATCGAGCCGCAAGTGTTGAACCGGGTCAACATTGATCCGAAGTACATCCAGGTCGTCAAAGAAGGGATGCGCATGGTTACGCAGCCAGGCGGTACTGTGCAGCGTTTCAACGGCTTGCCGTTTACCGTTGCCGCGAAATCCGGTACCGCGCAGACAGGCAGAAGCGCGGAAAACGCCCTGGTTGTAGGCTTTGCCCCTTACGAAAATCCGCAAGTGGTGTTCGTCGTGATCGCGCCAAACAGCTTGCGGGACGGAACCTCCAGTTCCGATGCGACGGGCCCGATTGCGCGTCGCCTGCTGGAAGCTTACAACGAATTGAATCCGGGAGTTCTCACAAACGGAGTCCCGATTCCCAATCCGCCCTCCTCTCATAAATAAGGGAGCGAGCCCCTCTCGTGGCAGCATCTGACCCGTTTCGGCAATTTTTTCATGCAGAGCAGGAGAAATCTTTCTGTATGGCGAATGGTAACGGTCGAGGTGAAACCGGGTGACGACTGTGAAAAGCAAGGTCACAATAAAAGGGACTAAAGAGGGTCTCGTCTTCTTTATGGATGATGCCTGTTCCTTCGACGAGCTGCTGGAAGATGTGCGTGAAAAAATAGAGCACAGTCACCAACAGATATTGTCAGGGCCACTCATACGGGTATCGATCAAATTAGGAAAACGTTACTGCTCGCCTGAACAACAGGAGCAGTTGACACAAATTATCCGGCAAAAGGGAAACCTCGTGATTCACACGATCGAAGCAGATGTAATCACGCGGGAGGAAGCTTTTGCTGAACGCTTAAAAACCCATTTTTCTATACAGGTAAACACCGTACGCTCCGGTCAAGTGTTGGAGTTTGACGGAGATTTGCTCTTATTGGGTGATGTCAATCCAGGGGGAACTGTTCGCAGTACAGGAAGCATATACGTGATGGGACATCTGCGCGGGTACGCCCATGCAGGTATTTCCGGTGATACGCAAGTCATTATTGCTGCTGCTGTCATGAGCCCGACCCAGCTACGGATTGCCGAGGTAATCAGCAAGCCAGGGGAGGAATGGACGAATAATTCCGGAGGCACAGAATTTGCCTATCTGGAAAATGAGACCATGCTCGTAGCAAAAATGAACTACCTGTCGCGAATACGCCCGGATCTTGGCGCGAAAAAGCGTGAGGGTTGAAGGGAAGAGGAGGAACGGACGTGGGTATTGGAATAGTCGTAACTTCAGGAAAAGGCGGCGTGGGCAAGACGACCACATCCGCCAATTTGGGAACTGCGCTTGCATTGCTGGGCCAAAAGGTGTGCATGGTAGATACTGATATCGGCTTGCGCAATCTCGATGTCGTCATGGGACTTGAGAACCGAATCATTTACGATCTGGTCGACGTGGCCGAGGGTGCTTGCCGCCTGCCGCAAGCGCTGATTAAGGACAAGCGATTCGAAAACTTGTCGCTTTTGCCAGCGGCGCAAACAAAAGACAAATCGGCAGTCTCTCCTGAACAAATGGAGGAAATCGTCACGCAGTTGAAGCGCGAGTTTGATTACGTCATTATCGACTGCCCGGCCGGGATCGAGCAAGGGTTCCGCAATGCCGTAGCAGGAGCGGATCAGGCTATCGTCGTGACGACGCCAGAAAAGGCGGCCGTGCGCGATGCCGATCGCATCATCGGCCTTTTGGAGCGGGAAAAAGTCGGGATGCCCAAGCTCGTCATCAACCGCGTGCGCTCTCATATGGTGAAAAATGGCGACATGCTCGATGTGGAAGATATTTTGGATTTGCTTGCCATTGACTTGATCGGTGTCGTGCCTGATGATGATTACGTTATCAAGTCTGCCAACCAGGGCGAGCCTGCTGTCATGAATCATGAATCGCGGGCAGCGCTCGCCTATCGCAATGTTGCGCGCCGCTTGCTCGGTGAAGCGGTTCCGCTGCAGCCGCTGGAGGAAAAGGCAGGCGTGTTCCATAAAATGCGTAAATTTTTTGGGCTAAAATAGGCTATGCATGGCTCCCCTTCTTTTACAGAGGGGAGTCACGTTTTCTAGGAGGAAAACATGGACCTGGAAAAACGTCACTTAAAATCAATTGACTGGACGATTATTTTGATTTTGGCAGGACTGGGTGTGTTCAGCTATCTGGGGATCTCCGGGTCGGCTGCCGGGGTGGACAAGGCCCATCAGCAGGTGATGTGGTATGTGATCGGGTTTATCGTGCTCGGCGTCACGCTGCTGTTTGACTATCGGCTGTTTCACAACCTCGCCTACGTCCTGTATGTACTCGGTCTGATTTTGCTGATCGGGGTCTTCCAGACAAAGCCGATCAACAATACGACGAGCTGGTACGATCTCGGGCCAGTCCTGTTTCAGCCCTCGGAGCCGATGAAGCTGTTTACGATTTTGACGGTCGCCCGCTTCATGGCGAAAAGGGCGGAGGACCCCGACCGCTTCTACTATTTTTACAAGCTGATTCCGGTAGCGGCGCTCGTAGGCGTCCCGCTGCTGCTTATTTTGGTTCAGCCTGACCTGGGGACGGCGATGGTCTTTACGGGGATGCTCGCCACTCTGCTGATCGTCGGCGGAATCCGCATGAAGCACGTCTTGTACTTGGTGGGCATTATCGGCAGCTTTTTTGCCGCGATGACGCTATTGTACGAGTACAAGCAGGAGATTTTTTTCAAGATCATCAAGCCGTACCAGTGGGATCGCGTCGTCTTCTGGATGGACCCTGATCTGGAACCGATGGGGCGAGGCTTCCAGTTGAAGCAGGCATTGATTTCGATTGGCTCGGGCCAGCTTTTCGGAAAAGGCATCGACACACCTACACAGGCGAGCTTTGGCTGGGTGCCTGTCGGGGAAAGCGATTTTATTTTCACGGTAATTGCGGAAAAGCTCGGCTTTGTCGGGGCCGGTCTGTTGATGATCCTGTTCTTCGCCTTGATTTACCGCATGATCCGCATCGCGATGGAAGCCAAAGATCCGTTTGGCTCCTACGTCGTAGCCGGCGTGGTCGGGATGCTCACCTTCCAAATTTTTGAGAACATCGGCATGACGATCCAGTTGATGCCGATTACGGGGATTCCGTTGCCGTTCATCAGCTACGGGGGCAGCTCGCTGATTACCAACTTTTTAATCATCGGCGTCGTCCTCAATATCGGCATGCGCAAAGACAAATTACGATTTGACTAAATGCGTGACAAATCGGAAATCGTGTGATAAAATCATCCTAAGTTAACCATTTTTACAAGTTATAGTGGTTTGGATGATTGGTTATGGAGTCGTACCGTTGTGAGAGACGTCACCATTGTCAATCGCATTGGTACGGCTTTTTTCCTTGACGCAAAAGGCTTATCTGTAAAAAAGGGGTTAACGCTACACTTTTTCGCCTCATGGGGCGAAATGTTCAGGGAGGTTTTGTTTCATGCAACAAGGTATCGTAAAATGGTTTAACGCGGAAAAAGGGTACGGGTTCATCCAAGTGGAAGGCGGAGACGATGTATTCGTACACTACAGCGCGATCCAGTCTGAAGGTTTCAAATCTCTGGACGAAGGTCAAAAAGTTGAGTTCGAAATCGTTCAAGGTAGCCGTGGACCACAAGCTGCTAGCGTAACCAAACTGTAAACTTCGACAGATTCAAAGGCAGTCTCTCAATGGGGAGACTGTCTTTTTTGCGTATGGGAGCGGTTTTGGCAAGAGGGCAAGCGGAGGAAGTCCTGGGAGCGGGCGGCATAAAGCCGGCAGACAAGTCATAAACTGGAACAAAGGCTTGGCCTGCGGAGGGATGGACATGTTCGGTGGAGCAAATCGTGTAAAAGAAAGACGGCGGGAGCGGCTGGAGCGAATCCGTACACAATCACGAGACAGTTTCTCTCCTTACGTGGACGACTGGAAGGACCCAATCGAAGTAGAGACTGATCCGTTCGGGTTTTCCTTGAAGGAAAACGACGAAGGGACGCCGCCGCCTTCTCATGAAAAATGGGGGCTGCAAATTTTTGCATCCGTCCTTTTGCTGGGGATGGCGTACTTGTTGTTCCAAACGTCGCTGATCCCGGCCAACTGGAAAGATTCCGCGCGCGAGGTCATGACGCGGGATTTTAACTTCGCGGGCGTGGCAGATTGGTACGAAGCCCGGTTCGGCCCGATTCCAACGCTGCTGCCTCAGGTTCCGGGGCCAAGCGCGGTTCCGGCGACAAGTACAGCCAAGGATGTGGCTGTCTGGAAGCTGCCTGCGAGCTGGAAAGTCGTGAAAGCTTATGAAGCGCCAGATACGAAGGTTGTGCTGGATACGGGAGTCGGCGAGCAGGTGAAAATCGGGGAGGCGGGATGGGTTTCCTACGTCGGGGAGCAGCCTGGCTTCGGGACGACTGTCATTGTCCGGCTGACCAAAGGACGGGAAGTGTGGCTCGGCAATCTGGACAGTGTCGGCGTGGCAAAAGACGAGGTGTTGTCGCCCGGACAGGTGATTGGAACGGCACGGGTGGTGAACGGAACAGAGCGCCATTTGTACTTCGCAGCGAAAACAGATGAGCAGTTTGTCGATCCGCTGGAAGTGATCCCGTTTGAATAATGGCGGATGGCTGGACATACGTTTTCGCATTCACCTGCTCTTTTGGGCAGTAATCGGTGTGTCTGTGCTTACAGGCCACTTTTTGGAAGTGATTACGCTGTTTGTGATCGTCCTCATTCACGAGCTGGGACACGTGGCGATGGCTCGCGAGCTGGGCTGGCGAGTGCAGGAGGTCCAGTTGCTCCCTTTTGGCGGGGTGGCGACGGTGGAAAACAGCTACGCCACAGACCCGCTGGATGAGATTGCTGTGGCGCTTGCCGGGCCGTTTATGAACATGGTGATGATGGCAGCCTCGTACCTGTTTTGGTACACAGGCGTCTGGACGGAAGAATGGTCCCGGTTTTTTCTCGTCAGCAACGCTACGATCGCGTTGTTCAATCTGTTGCCGATCTGGCCGCTGGACGGCGGGCGGATCGTGCTGGCGATGCTTTGCTGGTTCATGTCCTACCGCCAGGCAGCACTCGTTTCGCTGGCGGGCAGCACCTTGCTCGCGGGCATTCTCGTCGGGGTGTCCGGCCTCGATCTGAAGCTCAACCTGCTCATCATCGGCCTGTACTTGCTCGCGATGAACATTCAGTCGTTTTTGCGCTTTCCGTATCAATTTTTTCGCTTTCTGGTGGAAAAGTACGGGCGCAGGCAGGAAGAAGCGGCCGTGCAGGCCATCCGCGTCCGCCCGGAGGAGACGGTGCTGGCGGTGTCGCATAAGCTGCGCCGGGGCCGCTCCCACCTGTTCTACGTGCAGGGGGCGGGACTTTTGGCAGAAGAGCAACTGCTGCACGCCCTGTTATTCGAACAAAAGCACGATGCTGCGGTGGGCAAGCTCCTGTAACGGTTAACGCTCAACGGATGCTGGCGGACGCCATTCCAGCAGCAGGCAATCGCGCAAGCTTCCTTCGTGCCATTCGGGGCGGGGAAGCTTTTTCTTTTGGCGTAGCCGTACTGCTCTTTGGCCGAAGCGTCGAGCGGGACGGGGGAAATCTCGCCTTTCTTTTTCCGAATGCCTATGTTAGATTACTTCCTGTGAGTCCGGCAATCCTGCTGGGCTGCCGGAAAAGGACGGGAATACGGAGTGTGAGTGCAGTGAGACAATTGGCAATAAGCGGCAGGGGCGGCGTGCGGATCGCATTTCTTACGGATGGGCAACTGAGCGAATGGCGGACGCAGGAGACAGGCGAGCACGTCAGCGCAGGGGATGTTTACTACGGACGGATCGCGGACGTAAAGCCAGGAATCCAATCCGCTTTTGTTGACATTGGGTGCGGGCAAAACGCTTACTTGTATGTCGATGACACGCTTCCAGCCGCGTCTGGCGAAAAGGGCAAGCCGAGCATTTCCGAGCGTGTGCAAGCGGGTCAGTATGTCATCTGCCAGGTCATCAAGGAAGGCTCAGAGCTCAAGGCTCCGAAAATTTCGCTGAAAATCAGCCTGCAAGGGCGCTACCTCGTGTATTTGCCCGTAGAGGAAGGATTGTCTCTTTCGCGAAAAATTAGCGCGCCAGAGGAACGGCAGCGGCTGGAGCAGATGATCGCGCCGCTGCTCGGAAGCAAAGAAGGAGTCATCGTGCGGACGGAGGCGGCTGGAGTGGACAGCGAGCAGTTGACGAGCGAGCTAGCCTACTTGCGCAAGCGGTGGGAGGGCGTCTGCCAGCAGGCTGCTGCGCGCAAGTCGCCCGGGCGAATCGGCAGCGATCTGGACGCGGTCGAAGCGGCGCTGCGAGAGGCGCTGGCGGAAGGGCTCGATGAAGTGGTGGTGGAGGATGCCGCTACGTATCAGCAAGTAAAGGCAGCGCTTGCCGCCTTTGCAGCGGATGCGCAAAGCCTGCTGCGAAAACATACGGGCAAAGCGCCGCTGTTTGACGAACTGGGCGTGCAGGCCAAGCTGGAGCGGGCTCTCCAGCGCGAGGTACCGCTTGGCAACGGCGGCTTTCTCGTGTTTGACAGGACGGAGGCGATGACCGTCATCGACGTGAACACCGGCTCGTTTACCGGAGGAGGCGGCCAGCAGCGAGAGCAGGCTGTCACCGCAACCAACCTGGAGGCGGCAAAGGAAATCGCCAGACAGCTTCGGTTGCGCGACATCGGGGGCATCGTCATCATTGACTTTATTGACATGAAGGAGCCTGCCAACAAAGAAAGGGTGCTGGCGACGCTGAAAAAAGAGCTGGCCCGGGATGCAGTTCCAGCGACTGTGCTTGGAATGACGGCGCTTGGACTGGTCGAGCTGACGCGAAAACGGGTGAGAGCGAGCCTGGTGGAGCGGCTGACCGAGCCTTGTGCGGCGTGCGAGGGACGCGGGCGAGTTTTGCGTGCTGACGAGTGCCTCCGGCGTCTGCAAGACGAGCTCGCCGGACTGGCCCGTTCGCAGCAGGCGGAGGCGGCGGTCGTGGAGCTTTCCACCAGACTTTTCCCGCTCGTGGACGCCGGGGACGGGGGAACAGCCGCTGCCACCAACTGGCCTCTGCGCATCTATAAGCGCGAGCAACCGCGGCTTGCCCCGGACGGCTACCGGATTACCTACGCGGGAAATGCGGTGGAGGCAGAGCGTTTGTCCGAAAACAATCGCAAAATGACTTGACTGGGCGCTTGCTGCTATGATAACCTAATGTTTGTCATGCAGCTATGTCTTGTGCATACTGTAACCGCACGAATCGGGTACATAAGTCGCCGCCAGTCGGCGCACCTGTAGAGGCGAGTCTGAGTATAGGAGGTGCACACAGTGTACGCAATTATCGAAACCGGTGGAAAGCAATACAAAGTTGAAGAGGGTTCCGTTCTCTTCATCGAGAAATTGGCTGGCAATGAAGGAGAAGTTGTTACTTTTGACAAAGTTCTCTTCGTAAGCAAAGACGGCAAAGTTACTGCAGGAGCTCCTACAGTAGCTGGTGCAACGGTAACTGGTAAAGTAGAAAAACACGGTAAAGCTGCAAAAATCATCGTGTACAAATACAAAGCCAAGAAAAACTACCGTCGCAAACAAGGTCACCGTCAACCGTTCACCAAAGTTGTGATCGAAAAGATCAACGCTTAATTTTGGTGACCTGATATGATCGAAGTGATCGTGAGCCGTGCGCAGCACGGTATCCATGAAATTAGTATTTCCGGACATGCCAATGCGGGTGCTTATGGGGCGGACATCGTTTGTTCCGCCGTATCAGGCATCAGCTTTGGTATATTAAACAGCGTGCAGCCGCTGACGGGGCTGACACCGCAAGTTTCAGTCGCCCAAGAAGGCGGCGGCTTTCTGAAGTGGACGCTCGCTTCCTCGGAAGCGGCGGACATACTAGAAAAGCAGCAGCTTTTGGCTGAGAGCATGGTGATCGCCCTGTTATCAGTTGCGGCGCAGTACGGGAAATACGTAAAAGTGAATGACCATAAATGGCAGGGAGGTGTCTGATATGAACATGCTGTTTAATTTGGACCTTCAGTTTTTCGCATCGAAAAAAGGGGTAGGTTCCACTAAAAACGGACGTGATTCCATTTCCAAACGTCTGGGCGTGAAACGCGGTGACGGTCAATTCGTTACTGCCGGAAACATCCTCGTTCGCCAACGCGGAACGAAGATTTACCCAGGTGCGAACGTAATGAAAGGCGGAGACGACACTCTGTTTGCAACTGCAGATGGCGTTGTTCGTTTCAAGCGTCTGGGCCGCGATCGCAAGCAAGTTGTGATCGAACCAGTTGCTTCCGAAGCGTAAATATTTGTTCCAGGAAAACCCAGCATCGTTGCTGGGTTTTCTTTTGCTTTTCGGGCAAACGGAACAAAGCGGAACAGTTTGCGCCAAAATAGTTGGGCGCAGCCAAGTTTTCTCATTGTCCCGGCTTCTTTTATGGTACAATGGTTAGGAAAGAAATTCTTATCGACTTGGGTGAATGTGATGGGGGACGAGCGGAGACTGCTTACGCATCAGACAGACCAGTTGCTGGCCGTACTGAATCGGCAGCGGCATGACTGGTTGAACCACGTTCAGGTTCTGCTCGGCTATTTGCATATGAACCGTACTGAGCAGGGAGAGGCGCACTTGAAGCGCATCGCGCAGATGGCGATGCAGGAATCAATGGTCGCGCGTTTGAACAACTCCCTGTTGTCCGTCTTCTTCTTGACATTCAATGCGCTGAACAAGGAAATGCTTTTGGAAGTAGACGTGTGCAATGATGTGGATCTCACGCGAATAGCATTGGACGAGCAGCACTTGTTTCAGTTGGTGTCGGAGATATTATGCACAGTGAACGATCATGTAGACCAAAATGGCTACGAGCCAGCCAGTATGCACGTAAGCTTGCAGGCGGATCAACGAGGCGTTCATTTTCGTTTTGACCTGGCCGGAGAGCTGAATGCATCCGGAATGGAAAAATTGGAAAAGCTGATACGGAATAGCGAGCAAAGTACGGTGGAGGTCACCGAGTGGATACAGACGGAAGGCGAATGGGTGTTGGACTTGCTGATTCCATTCGCGCAATGAAAGAGGTGACACCATGTTTGTCGATCAGGTAAAAGTTTATGTAAAAGGCGGAGACGGTGGGAACGGAGCCGTTTCTTTTCGCCGGGAGAAGTACGTGCCGCTTGGCGGACCGGCAGGCGGCGATGGCGGTAAAGGCGGCGATGTCGTGTTTGAAGTCGATGAAGGACTGCGCACGCTCGTAGACTTCCGCTACCAAAGACATTTCAAGGCGCCGCGCGGAGAGCACGGACGCAACAAGTCGCAGCACGGAGCCGGAGCGGAGGATATGATCGTCCGCGTACCGCCGGGCACGACCGTCATTGATGACGACACAAAAGAAGTCATTGCCGATCTGGTGGAGCACGGCCAGCGCGCTGTGATCGCCAAAGGCGGACGTGGCGGACGGGGGAATATCCGTTTTGCCAATTCGTCCAATCCCGCCCCACATATTTCGGAGAACGGAGAACCGGGCCAGGAGCGCTACATCGTCATGGAGCTGAAGCTGATTGCGGATGTCGGTCTGGTTGGCTATCCGAGCGTCGGAAAATCGACACTGCTCTCCAGTGTGACTGCGGCGAAGCCAAAGATCGCAGCGTACCATTTTACGACGTTGACGCCGAATCTGGGTGTCGTGGATTTGGGCGAGCAGAGCTTTGTCATGGCGGACTTGCCGGGGCTGATTGAAGGCGCGCACGAAGGTGTGGGGCTTGGCCACCAATTCCTGCGCCACGTGGAGCGCACCCGCCTGATTGTTCACGTCATCGACATGGCAGGGGTGGATGGACGCGATCCTTACGAAGATTACTTGCAGATCAACCGCGAGCTGAAGCTCTACAACCTGAAGCTTGAGGAGCGTCCGCAAATTATCGCGGCCAACAAGATGGACGTGCCGGAAGCGGCGGAAAACTTGCGACGCTTCAAGGAAAAAGTGCCGGATGTCAACGTGTTTGAGATTTCGGCAGCGACCAGACAAGGCGTCCAGGAATTGATGTACGCGATAGGCGACATGCTCTCGACGATTCCGGACAAGCCGACGGTCGAGGAAGTTGTAGAAGTGGAAGAGCGCGTGGTGTTCCGGGCGGAAAAAGAGCCGGAGCCATTCGAGATTACCCGCGACAACGATGTGTTCGTGGTCAGCGGCGAGAAAATCGAGAAGCTGGTGCGCATGACGAACCTCAACAGCTATGACGCCGCTCAGCGCTTCGCAAGACAGATGCGCAGCATGGGCGTGGACGAGGCATTGCGCAAGCACGGCGCAAAAGACGGGGATACCGTTCGGATTGGCAAATTAGAGTTTGACTTTGTGGAGTGACAAACAAAAATGATTGATATCCCATCCCTTACCCCTTTCATGGCGGACAAACGCCTCCAACGCGGTGCTTCTTTGCCGATGATGATCTCAAGACAGGTCAAAGCGCCCATTCAAGTAATGGTAGAGCATGTCAAAAGCAGTTATCTCGTTGTCTCTCTTGAGATGAAGGCCGAAGCAAGGACCGAACTGCTCGGATCAACGGTACGTGTTCGGTGGGAATCGGATGCGGCTATTAACACGATTGATCTGGAAGTCATTTCAGAAGAAACGGTCTGGCCAATCAAGCTGTTGGCGATGGTTCCGGTCAGCGTCGGCGTCGAGATTGTGGCAGGCCGCAAGCAGGAGCCCATCTCCCCGGGAATCGACATCCGCGTCCCGTACAAGGTGATGGGGGCAAGGCCGATCGAGGAAAAAGGAGAGGCTGTGCTGCTGAAGCTTTCCCCCACACGGCTTATTCTCGGCACAGAAGGCTACGTGGCAAAGGGAGAGTTTCTCCACCTCTCGTTCACAGTTCCGTCGACTGGCCAGGAAATCGTCATGATGGCAAAAATCGTGGAGAAAACTTTCGACGACAAGCAAACCGTGATCGAGTTGATTTTTACGGATATCAATGAAAAGCATCACCAACTCATCAAAGATTACTATAAAAAACTCACGTCTGCCGCTTCTTCCTGAGGAAGCGGTTTTTTTTCCTTTGCTGTTCCCGCGAAGAAGGTATATAGTAGAGTACATAGAGTTCTGAATCGAGCCTGTTCACCTGGTGGATTTGTTTTGTACGCTTTCCTGAATATCACTTTGTGAAATCTTGCACTTTTGATTATTCTACGCTGTTGTGTTGCTTCAGTTTGTGAAAAATATTACAAGCACATAGGCTTTTCGGTATTTTGGGAGAATGGCGGCCGTTACTCGTATGAACAGGCATCGAGAAAGAAGGCCTCTATTCCAAAGCAAAGGAGGACGTTTTTCTATGTCTCAAACAACCACGCAACAAGCTCAGGCGGAAGTAGCAAGCACCGCTACCCTGGCACCTGAGCAGCAAATGGATGTACTCGATCAGTTGATGAAGCCAGAAATTCAAGAATCCCTGAATGTGTTGGTGGCAAACTTGCCGAAGCTGGCCGAGATGACAACCATCCTCACCAAAACGTACGACCTGGTACAAACCGTAGCCAACGACCAAGTGCTCATCGAAGACATCAAGGGCGGCGTGGAAGAGTTCGTCAAGCCGATCTCTGACAAGGCAAAAGGCATCGCACAAGCGGCGATCGAAGCAAACGACCGCGCGCACGCGGAGGAATCCACTATCGGTTTGTTTGGCATGCTCAAAATGCTGAAAGACCCGCAAGTACAAAAAACATTGCGTTTCGCCCAGGCATTCCTGGAAGTTTTGGCAGAGCGCCAGCAGCAAAAACGCTAATTACGATAACCTACGAGAGACAAGGACGGAGGATTGGGCATGGCGAAGCATATTCTCATTTTGGGCGGCGGCTACGGCGGATTGCTGTCCGCTTTGACTGCACGTAAACACATGACGGCTGAAGAAGCGACGATCACGGTTGTGAACCGTTTCCCTACGCACCAAATCATCACGGAGCTGCACCGCTTGGCAGTAGGAAACCTGTCTGAGCAAAACGTGGCGCTGCCACTGGAAAGACTGCTGCGCGGCAAAGATATCAACCTCGTGATTGATACTGTGGAAAAAATCGGCCTCGAATCGCAGCGTGTGACGCTGGCGAGCGGCGAGTCTATCAAATACGATGCACTGGTAATCGCGCTGGGCAGCGAGACGGCATTCTTCGGCATTCCTGGCCTGCAAGAGTACAGCTTCACGCTGAAATCGGTAGAGGAAGCAAACCGTCTGCGCGCGCACCTCGAAGAGCGCGTAGCAGAGTACAGCAAGAGCAAAAACAAGGCAGATGCCACCTTCGTGGTTGGCGGTGGCGGCCTGACCGGGATCGAGCTGGTTGGCGAGTTCGCCGACATGCTGCCGAACCTGTGCCGCAAATACGGCGTAGATTTTGCAGACCTGTCCATCTACTGTGTAGAAGCAGGACCATCCATCCTCGCAGGCTTTGCCCCTGACCTGGTAGAGCGTGCGAAAACAAGCCTGGAAAAACGCGGCGTTCAGTTCCTGACGGGCGTTCCGGTAACTGAAATGAAAGAAACGACGGTATGCTTAAAAGACGGCAACACCATCGAAACCAAAACAATGGTTTGGACAGGCGGCGTGCAAGGCAATCGCGTAGTGGCGGAGTGCGGCATTGAAGTAAATCGCGGCCGTGCAACCGTTACCGAATACTTGCAATCCACTTCTCACCCAGAAGTATTCCTCGCAGGCGACAGCGCGGTCGTGATGGGACCAGAAGGCCGTCCATACCCGCCGACTGCGCAACTGGCATGGCAAATGGGCGAAGTGGTGGGCTACAACCTGTTCGCGCACTTCAACGGCTCCAAAATGGACACGTTCAAGCCGGTATTCTCCGGTACGCTGGGCAGCCTGGGCCGCAAAGACGCCATCGGCACCATCGGCGCAAGCCAACTGAAGCTGAAAGGCTTGCCAGCTACCTTGATGAAGGAAGCGAGCAACGTGCGCTACCTGACTCATATCAACGGCCTGTCCTCGCTGGCCTACTAATTCATACGAGTAACACGCACAAAACCCGGGATCTGGCATCCCGGGTTTTTCCTATTTCAGCGAGCAAAGGTGCAGATCACTCTGGCGGACTTATTTGTTGCCGCTCGGATCTTCGACGATGTTCGGGGATTGCGCCATTTTTTTGCCGCGCAGATCAGCGCCAAACTGATCCAGGCTGCTCGGCTTCCCGGCCGGGTGATTGTTGCGGCGCTCTGATTTGTCCGACTTTCCGCGTCCTGCCATCTGTCTTTCACCTCCTCTTCCTCAACCGCTTTTAGTTTGCGCGAAGCGCGCCAAGCTCATGTAACCCGAGTGAACCGAATCAGGTTGGGTGAAAAAAATTGGCGTTCAAGGATTGTCACAGCGGACGGTATCCGTTATAATGTCCTCTATGAAGAAACAACTGTTTTTCTCAGGAGGACACGACGGTGAAACGGGAAGAGAAGTTCTACTTGATACGATCTGACATCTTACCAGAATCTATCGTGAAGACGATCGAAGCGAAAAAGATGCTGGAATCCGGCGAAGTGGACACCGTGAATGAGGCAGTGGAGCGGGTGGGACTGAGCCGAAGTGCTTTTTACAAATACAAGGACGGTATCTTTCCCTTCAATGCCATGATGAGCGAAAAGATCATGACGATCACGTTTTCGCTGGAGCACATGTCCGGTTATTTGTCCAAGGTGCTCACGTACGTAGCAGAACAAGGCGGGAACGTGCTGACGATCAACCAGACGATTCCGCTGCAAGGGATTGCCAACATTTCCATGTCTGTCGATATGGCCAACCTGCGCGTATCCAGCACGGAATTTCTGGAAAGCTTGCAAGAAATCCCCGGCGTTCGCAAAGCGATGATCGTCGGCAGAGGGTAAAAGAAGGGTAGGAGGAGAGAAACAATGGAGAAGCAAAGCATCAAGCTGGGGTTAATGGGGTTTGGCACAGTAGGGACAGGGGTTGTCCGCATCATCCAGGCGCATCAGGACGACTTGCAAAAGCAGACGGGACTGGGGATTGAGATTACGAAAATTCTCGTGCAGGACGCCGAGAAATCCCGCAATATCAGTTCCATGGATAATCTGCTGACGACAGAACCTGCTGAGCTTCTGGATGATCCGGACATTGAGGTGATCGTCGAGGTCATCGGTGGCATCCATCCGGCGAAGGAGTACATTCTCGCAGCACTGGAGCGCGGCAAGCATGTGGTGACAGCCAACAAAGACTTGATGGCGCTGCACGGCGCTGAAATTTTGAACAAGGCGCAGGAAAAAGGCTGCGACGTGTTTTACGAAGCGAGCGTGGCAGGCGGCATTCCGATCTTGCGCGCGCTGGTGGAAGGCTTCTCCTCTGACCGCATCACCAAAATGATGGGCATCGTCAACGGGACGACCAACTACATTTTGACCAAAATGAGCCAGGAGGGGGCAGACTACAGCGACGTTTTGAAGGAGGCGCAAGCGTTGGGATATGCGGAGGCGAATCCTACCTCTGACGTGGAAGGCTTCGACGCGGCCCGCAAAATGGCGATTCTGGCGACGCTCGGCTTCCGCGTACCGATGAAGCTCGAAGACGTGGACGTCAAAGGAATCAGCAAAGTGAGCAAAGAGGACATCGCCTACGGCAAGCAACTGGGCTATGAGATCAAGCTGCTGGGCCTGGCGAGACGCGATGGGGAAGCGATCGAGGTGAGCGTGCAGCCGACAATGGTGCCAAAATCGCATCCGCTGGCTTCCGTCAACGGCGTGTTCAACGCAGTGTACGTTCACGGCGAAGCGGTTGGCGAGACGATGTTCTATGGGCCGGGCGCGGGCGAGCTTCCGACTGCGACCGCAGTCGTGTCCGACCTCGTTACCGTTGTGAAAAACAGAAAGCTCGGGGTAAACGGACGCGGAATGGTCGCTCCGTACAAAGAAAAAATTCTCAAGGACGACAGTGAAAAGCTGTCCAAATACTTCCTGCGGATCGTAGTGACAGACAAGCGCGGCGTTTTGGCGCAGATCACCCAGCTTTTGGCTGACAAAAACATTTCCCTGGAGCAAGTCATCCAGCAGCCGTACAACAATGGCGGCGAGGCGGAAATCATCATGGTGACGCACCTGTCCTCGAAAAGCGACATGGACGGAGTCATTGCCTACATGGAACAAATGGACATCGTGTCCAAGATTGAAAGCTGCTACCGGGTAGAAGGGGGAGACAAATAATGAGTTCGGATCGACAATCTGGCATCATCGCACGCTATCGGGAGTTTCTTCCGGTTACGGACAAGACACCGCTCATCAGCCTGCACGAAGGAAATACACCGTTGATTCACGCGCCAAACCTGTCCAAACAGCTCGGCGTCGAGCTGTACGTGAAGTACGAGGGGCTGAACCCGACAGGCTCGTTCAAGGACAGGGGCATGGTGATGGCTGTCGCCAAGGCAGTAGAGGAAGGCAGCAAAACGATCATGTGCGCTTCCACCGGCAACACGTCGGCTGCTGCCGCTGCTTACGCCGCGCGCTCCGGCTTGCGCTGCATCGTGTTGATTCCGAGCGGCAACATCGCCCTCGGCAAGCTGGCGCAAGCGATCGCGTATGGCGCGGAAGTGATCGCCATCGACGGCAACTTCGACGAGGCACTGAACATCGTGCGCGAAATTACGGCGAAAGAGCCGATTACGCTCGTCAATTCCGTCAACCCGTACCGGATCGAAGGGCAAAAGACTGGAGCGTTCGAAGTGTGCGACGCCTTGGCTGACGCACCGGACATTTTGGCGATTCCCGTGGGCAACGCCGGAAACATCACCGCCTACTGGAAAGGCTTCAAAGAGTACAAGGAAGCGGGCAAATCCAGCCGCTTGCCGCACATGTACGGCTTCCAGGCAGCGGGAGCGGCGCCTCTCGTGCTCGGACAGCCTGTACCCAATCCGGAGACGATCGCAACAGCAATCCGCATCGGCAACCCTGCGAGCAAGGATGGCGCTCTGAACGCGATCGCCGAATCGAACGGACTCGTCGACAGCGTGACGGACGAAGAGATCATGCAGGCGTACCAGCTTTTGGCGAAAAACGAAGGCGTCTTCTGCGAACCGGCATCTGCCGCATCGCTGGCGGGCATCATCAAGCTGCATCAGGCCGGAAAGCTTCCACAGGGCGTCAAGGTTGCTTGCGTTTTGACCGGAAATGGCCTGAAAGACCCGAACATCGCCCTGAAGCTCGTAGGCGAGGAGCCGCGCTCGGTGCCTGCGACACATGAAGCCGTCATGCAACTGGTTCGCCAGAGCGAAAGCGAAGTCGTGTCATGAGCGAGCAGCGCGTAAAAGTAACGATTCCCGCAAGCACAGCCAATCTGGGGCCGGGCTTCGATGCTTTGGGAATGGCTTTTCAACTGTATTCGGTAGTGGAAATGGAAGTAAGCGAGCGGACAACCGTCGAGCTGGTTGGAAAAGAGCTGGAAGGGACGCCAGCAGACAAAAGCAATCTGTTGTATCAAGTAGCCGCGGGCTTGTTTGCAGAAGCCGGGCTGGCAGTTCCGGAGCTGGCGATACGGGCTTCGAGCGACGCTCCCTTGACGCGCGGGCTGGGCAGCAGTGCCGCGGCGAT
Organism: Brevibacillus sp. FW301-21C12A; assembly: GCF_058788915.1. NCBI lineage: Bacteria > Bacillati > Bacillota > Bacilli > Caryophanales > Paenibacillaceae > Brevibacillus > Brevibacillus sp. FW301-21C12A. The sequence continues at coordinate 70,532 of NZ_JBYTBG010000009.1, read as the reverse complement.
TGTCGGCGCGCTGGTGGCGGCGAATCAGCTTGCCGGGGAGCCATTTACCCGCGAAGAGCTGTTCGCACGGGCAACAGCGATGGAGGGACACCCCGACAATGTGGGAGCCTCGATGTTTGGCGGCATCATCGTGGCGACCATGCCGGAAAAAGCGGGGGAGCCCGTCCCGTATGTTCGCTTCGCCCCTCCCGCCGGGTTGCAAACGCTCGTCGTCATCCCGGATTTCATGCTGGAGACGCAAAAGGCGCGCAACGTTTTGCCGCAGGTGTACAGCAAGGAAGATGTTGTATATAATGTGGGACATAGCAGTTTGCTCGTTGCCGCATTGGCACAAGGCAGACTCGACCTGATGGGACGGGCTATGTCAGATCGGCTGCACCAGCCGTATCGCGCTAAACTTGTACCTGGCTTGAACGAAATCCTGGACAAAGCGACTGAGCACGGTGCCGTAGGCGCTGCCTTGAGCGGCGCGGGTCCGACGATTCTTTGCTTCTTTTCTACCGCAGAAGAGGAGGGACGACTGCGCGCATTCGTGGACAGCGTGATGAAAGGGCACGGCATTACTTACCGTGTCATGATTTTGCAGCCGGACGAAAATGGCGTACAAGTAGAAATCCATCAGAGATAGAGCATAGTTGGATAGGAGAACGCCATGGAGAAGAAACTCGCTTTTCTCGGACCTCGCGGAACGTTCACGGAAGAGGCGGCCCGGTCTTTGACGCAAGACCAGCCGATCTCGCTCGTTCCGTACCCGAGCATTATTGATGTGCTGAACGCCGTTTCCAACAAGGAAGTGGCATTCGGGGTTGTGCCGATGGAAAATTCCATCGAAGGAACCGTCAACTCCACCCTGGATTGGCTCATTCACGAAGTCGACTTGCCGATTATGGCCGAGCTGGCGCTGCCGATTACGCAAAACTTGCTGGTGGCAAAAAGGGAGCAGCCGCTGCCTTTGTCTGCGATTACGAAAGTTTTGTCGCATCCGCAGGCGATCGCGCAAAGCCACAACTTTTTGCGCGAAAACTTGCCGCACGCCCAGATCGAGTACGTGAACAGCACGGCGCTGGCAGCGAAAACCGTGAGCGAGCATCCCGAAGAGCCGTGGGCTGCTGTCGGCACCAGGCTGAATGTGGAGATTTATCCGCTGGAATTCGCACGCGAGCAAATTCAAGATTATTCGAATAACTACACCCGCTTTGTGCTCGTCGGCCAGGAACCGCTTGCGCTGCCGGCGTCTGCGCGCGAAAAGACGACGATTCTCGTCACGCTGCCGGAAGACTTCCCGGGGGCGCTGTACCAGGTGCTGGCGGCGTTTGCCTGGAGAAAAGTCAACTTGTCGCGGATTGAATCCCGCCCGACGAAAAAAGCATTGGGAAGCTACTATTTTGTCATTGATATCGAGCAAAAAATGGATGATGTCCTGCTGCCGGGAGCCTTTGCCGAGATTGAAGCGATCGGCTGTCAGGTGCGCCAGCTTGGAACGTATCCGTTTTATATGCAAAAAGCCAATTTTTAGAAATTGGCTTTTTTCTTTTCTCTCCCCCGTTCAAGAAAGCCAAGGCGTAAAGGAGCAAAACGCCCATGGGTGCATACCATGGTAGGGAGTTTTTACGCAAGGGAGGAGAAACATTGAGGATTCACATCGTACAAAAAGGCGAGAGCATGTGGAAGATCGCCAAAAAATACGGCGTCGATTACAAGGAACTGCTGCGCTTAAACAGCCAGATCAAAACTCCCGACACGCTCTATCCCGGAGCGAGAATCAAAATTCCGGCAAAGCGCGTTCCTGTCAGACCACAGCCACGAACAACGCCTCACCCGATGAGCGAGGCGGCTCCATATGTAAAAGAACGGCCGATTACCGAGCCTGAGTCGGAGGAAGTTCCGCTGCAGATTGAGCGGCGTCCGATCGAGCCGGAAGAACAAGAGGAAGAGGTGCGGATTGAATCGGAATCCAAGCCAAGAGTGAGTCCGGAGATTCCGTTTACGCCGCCAGCGAAGGAAAGGCCCCCGGCTTCGCCAACCCCGTCTGTGTCGCCAGAGACGATCCGGCCAACGCCAACGCCTGCACCGCTGCCGGAGAGGGTCGTTCCGCCAAAGCCACCCGGACCGAACATCAACCTAGAGCCGCAGAGGCCGCCAGTGCCAACGACGCCAGCCCGGCCTGTCGTTCCGCCCGTGCAGCCAACGCAAGTAAGCCCGTATATTTACCAGCCTCCCAGCCCGCCGAACATCGCGATGCCGAACGTACCGCCGCTGCCGCCTACACAGATCAGGCCGCTTCAGCCGCAGACACCGCCTGCGATCCAGTGTCCGCCATGCCCGCCTGTTCAGGCTCAGCCAAACATCCCACCAGGCCAGGTGAGGCCGTTTTCGCCGATGCCTCCGACACAGGTGCGCCCTCTGCAGCCAATGCCGCCACAGCAGGTACGCCCGATGCCGATGCCACCGAGACCGCCGCAGCAGCAAGTGCACCCGCTGCCGCCTGCGCCAAAGCTTCGGCCATGCCCGCCTGTGCGACCTTGCCCGCCGTGCGCGACTCCGAGAATGCCGCAGCAGCCGGGAAGACAACTGGTCAGTCCGGAGCAGATGGGGCCAGGGCCATGGCAAAGGCCGTTCCCAGGTCCAGGCCCGGGACAGCCGATGTTTCCCTACAGGCCGTTTGTCAGCCCGTGGCAGATGATGCCGCCATTCCCGGGGATGATCCCGTTCGGAATGCCGCCGATACGTCCGATGCCGCTTCCAATGCCGCTGTATCCGCTGCAACCGATGCATCCGCCCATGCCTATGCCATATCCACCGTCTCCGCCTAGACAGCCTCGCGCGAAGCTGCCTGTTTGCCCAGAACCAGTGGAGTCATCGTCATCATGTGAGTGTTCCTCGGCCAGCCCGGAGTACAGAAAGCGCAGACGCGTGAGAAGCAGCCGTGGCCCGCAGCCGTTTCACAACAACATGATGTTCCCGCCTACCCAGTGCGTCGCCTCCATGCCAGAGCAAGGCGCATGGCCAAACTGGGGAGACGGGCTCGATGAATCCTCTTCGTACTGAGAGGGACGGTTATGAACAAAGGACTCATACCAGCGATCGAAAAAGCTTTTCGTTGTGAGGTGCACGGGGTTAAGCCTAAGAGGAACGTCAATCTGCTCAAAACAGACCGGGGACACTGGATCATCAAAGGGTATAAGCAGTTGGAAAAAGCAGTATGGGTCACGGAGTTAGCCGATGCCTTGAGGCAAAAGGGCTTTGTTCACACGGTGCACTACGTCTCCGATGCGGAGGGCGCCAAAATTTTTCCTTACGAGGATCGTTATTACACGATTATGAAGCTGATCGACGGCGAGGAAGCCGACAACGCGTCGCTCTATGACGTGAAAAAGACAGCGGAGACGTTGGCGCGCTTCCATGTCGCGGCGCAAGGCTTTCCCGTCTCCCATTCGTATGCGTACGAAGGAAAGCCGAACTTGCTGGATAAATGGGAAAGCCGCCTGGAATACTTCGAGCGGCTCACCTGGATGATTGAGCAAAACGGCCCGCAAAACAAGCTGGAGCAAATCATCGCCCACTCGGCTGATGAAGTGCTGCGCGACGGCCAGCAGTTGCTGCAGTCTGCCTACAAGCTGCCGTTGACGCCGGAAATGTTCCTGGCCATGGAGAGAGGTACGCTCGCGCATCGGGACGTTGCCAGCCACAACTTTTTGCTCACCCAGCGGGGCAACTGCTATCTCATCGACCTGGATACGGTCGGCCACGACATTCAGCTCGTCGACCTCGTCCAGTTGATGTCGCGCATGCTGCTGATGCAGGACTATCGGATGGAATCGTTCGTGGAAGCGATGGAGGCATACAGCAACATTAACTATTTGAGCGACACGCAAATTTGGACCGTTCATCAACTGCTCCGTTACCCGGACAATTTTTTGCGCGAGGTGACAGGGCTGTACAGCAGGCGACCAGGCTACCATATGCGCGGCGTCCTGCAGCTTGTCATGCTAGAGGGAAAACTTGCCCAAAACCGGCAAAAGTTTTTGAATGACGGGGAGCGCATCTTCCAGCGTTCGCCGTGGGGAGAATATCATTTTGTCGGGTAAATTGCTCTTTTGTCCGCTCGGATTGGACGATACGAAAAAAACATCCCTCTTGCAAAAGAGGGATGTTTGTCTTGGAGACGCTAAGCTTACTTGGAAGCTGGCTTGGACAGGTCGATAGCGAACTTGGCAAAGCCGGATTCCAGTTGGCCGATGAATTTCAGGTTGGGCATTTTTTCGGCAAAAGGCTTCGCGTCTGGAGAAGAAGTGAAGGTTACGTTCACTTTTTCTTTGATTGGCGCAAACGTCCAGTTGTTGTCTGCTGCCGGGTTGATGTCTTTTTGGCTCAGGATGTAGTCGATCACTACTTGGCGGTTTTCATCCGGAGAATCGATGACGATGTTTTTGCCGTCCAGGCCAGGGAAGTTGCCGCCGCCGCCTGCGCGGTAGTTGTTGGTGACGACGATGAACTTGTCTTCCGGTTTGACTGGTTTGCCGTTGTAGGACAGGTTTTTGATGCGGTTCGCATCTTTGTTTTCCAGCTTGCCGTCAATCGCGTATTTGGATGGCTGTGTCACGTCGATTTGGTAGGTTACGCCATCAATTACGTCGTAGTTGTAAGTAGGGAACGCTTCGTTTATGAGCGGCTGCTCTTCTGTTTTCTTCACATCAATCTGGTTGAACTGGCCTGCGGAGCGCTCCAGCCATTCTTGCAGTTGGGAGCCGTTAATCAGAACAGCCTTCAATGTGTTTGGATAGATGTACAGGTCAGATACGTTTTTGATGGCGATCGTGCCTGCAGGGATGTTGGTGTAGTAGGATGCGCCGTTGCGGCCGCCTGCCTTGAATGGAGCTCCTGCGGACAGAACCGGAATGCCGTCGTATTCTGTGCCTTTAATGTTTTTCTCTACGAACCATTTTTGTGCATTCGTCACGATCTGGATGGATGGGTCATCCTGTACCAGCGCGAAGTAGCTGAAGATAGGGGAAGACGTTTTCCCTACAGCGGAGCGCACCCATTCCACGGTGTGGTCGTGGTCTTCTTTGACGGCATCGAGAACGGCCTGATCTGCATCTGCCAAGGAAGCTTTGTTTGTTTTGTCGTAGATCGGAATCGTTTTGGTAACCGACTCAGCCACTTTCCATTTGCCGTTTTCTTGCTTCAGCGTCAGGTCGATCACGCCGAGGTTGTTGCCCCAGTAGCCAGGCATGACAGCCGGTTTGCCGTTGATAGTGCCTTTTTCGCCGTCAACGCCAGGGATGTTTTCAAAGCCAGGTCCCGGGAAGACGAGGTGGGAGTGGCCGAACAGGATCGCGTCAATGCCTTCGACCTTGCTCAGTTGGTAGCTCGCGTTTTCCAGGTTCGCTGCCGGTTCAACCGGGCCGATGCCGGAGTGCGGAACCGCTACGATGATGTCGGCACCTTTTTGCTTCATCTCAGGGATGAACTTTTTGGCGCTTTCCACAATGTCTTTGGCGATCACTTTGCCTTCCAGGTTCGCTTTGTCCCACTGCATGATTTGCGGCGGAACGAAGCCGATGACACCGACTTTCAAGGTTACTTCTTTACCGCTCTCGTCCTTGAACTTGCGCTCGAGGATTTGATAAGGAGTGAACATGTTTTTGTCGTTGTTCGGGTTGTTATCCTTGTCGTCGATGTAGACGTTGGAGTTGATGTAAGGGAATTTCGCGCCCTTCAGGCTGCGATCCAGATGTTCCAGACCGAAGTTGAACTCGTGGTTCCCGATGTTGCCAAGGTCGTAGTTCAACAGGTTCATCGCTTTGTAAACCGGGTGAGTTTCTCCGTCTTGCAGCGGATCGATTTTCGCTACGTAGTCGCCCAGCGGGTTTCCTTGCAGCAGATCGCCGTTGTCGATGAGGATGCTGTTTTTCGCTTCGTCTCTCGCTTTTTTAATCAGCGTAGCGGTTTTGGCGAAGCCGAACTCGTCCGTGGCTTTGTCTTGGTAATAGTCGTAGTTTACGATGTTGGTATGGATATCGGTAGTTTCAAGCAGGCGGAGCTTCAGGGTGGAGCCAGTTTCGGCGCTCACAGGGGTAACAGGGAACGTGAGAGCGCTGACAACTAAAGAAGTGCTGAGGAGAAAAGCGGTCAGCATTTGTTTGTTTGTCTTTTTCATTTTTTGGTTGACCTCCAATAAGTTCACAATAAGTGCCAAGCAAAAATAGTTTATCACTACAATCTGTAGATTGGTAGATAATTGTAGGTTAAGATTATTAAATTTTGTCTATTGACAAAAAAGATATAATGATTGCTCAATTTGCCGTTTGCCCGCGATAAATTTCTCGCCAATTACGAATCCTTGAGAGATTCACGTATGTCCCCCTTCAAACATGGCAAAACTAGGAAAAAAGGTATAAGAAGGGGTTCATCAAATCATGCGAAAAAAATGGATGGTGTACGCATCGTGGGGCGCTGCGCTTCTCACCGGTGTCGTATTGGGCATCCTGCTGGCAGGCAGCGGAGGCAGAGAGAACGGACTGCTTCAACTGCTGCATACAGACATCGGCAAGACGGCAACGGTGGCAGGAAAGCCGTATGAACTGGTGTTGACCCGCAGCTACTTGTGCGGCGTCCGGGATGAAGAGCGTCAACCGATCGCCGCAGGCCATTTGCCGGAAGCGATGGGGGATTACAAAGGCTGGGAGATCGTGACAGCCGATCCGAGCAAAATGATTTTAATGAGAAGGGAACAGGACATTTCTCCCGCATGCAAGGAGAACGGCCATTTCGGCTTGTCGGCGGACGGAATGCTGACGCTGTTTCACGGGGTTCCCGCCGAGCAGGACGTCATCCAGACGTTTTACCGCATCAACACGGCAAAAATGGAAGCGAGCCTGCCAAAAGAAGAGCTGGAGAGCTTGAAGCGGGGCATCCGCATTCGCAATCTGGCAGAGTATAACAGCGTCCTGTCGACGTACGGGGAGTTTCAACTGGATGGCGACTAAAGCGAGCAGAGGAAAAAGTCGGCGATCCCGCAGGGGGAATGGTCGGTTTTTTTCGTGCTGCCGTACTGTTGTGCTGCATTTCGTTACAAGTCTACAGCGATAATCCGCCACTTGTCCCACGGCGTGGAGCGGCGCAGCAGAAACGTCCACTCTTCGTTCCGTTCATGGTTGTCATGCGTGAAGTAAGTCAGGTGGACGTGGACCTCCGAGAGCAACGGCCCCCGCTCGTCAGAAGGAATGACGATTTCGGTCTTGCGGACGGAGGCTACGTCAGACAGCCGGGCAGGCAGCGGGAAGCCGTCTGTCGTCATTTGCAGCACGTGGTTGTCCTGTTCGTGCAGGGCAGTGAGGAAATACCCCACCAGCTCCTCGGCAGTAGCGCCTGTGATCGTCGTCGCAAGCGAGCCGGACGCTTTTTCGATCATCAGGCTGTGGCTGGGATCGGGCTCCTTGCGCTTGTGGGTCGAGCTTCCGAAAAAGTGGATGCAAAAATGGCCGGGAAAGTCATTGCCCGCGATCGCCCCTGCACCGTGCGGCATGCCGTGCATGGAGGCGGCAAAATAAACGCCGTTGACCTTGACGAGAATCGCTCTGCGCTTCCATCTCCATTTGCCCTGGTAAATCTTTTTCATCGTCTGCGTATCTGTGCGCGTCAGCGGCTGCACATCGGCATGCCTGCTGCCCGCACGGCGCTGGACGTGGAACCGCTCGCCAGTCTCCAGGTCGATGACGGTGGCGTACTCCATGCGGCCGAAGGTGTGTTTGACCTGCTCCCACGGCGTCGCTTTGGCATAATGCACGCGTTCCACCTGCGCGACAAGCTCCTCGATTCGCTGGTGAACATCCGTCGGCAAAAGGTATTGCAGCGGCTTGTTGCTTTCAAACAAATTCCCGTCGTGGTCGTACACAAACTGGCGCTTTTTGACGGTCAAGGTGGCGCGAACCCAGTGGGGATTCACGAAAGCCGGAACCTTTTTTGCGGCAAACAGCCGTTTGACGAACGAATGCTGGGCGCGAACATTGAGCGTAGAGTGAAAAGGCGAAGTCGGCGATACAGAGACAGAAACGGTAATCGGTTCTTTGCCTTTCGCCTGGGCGGGCTGCTTTGCGCAGCAGACAGAGAAGAGAAGCGTGACGAGTAAGAAAGCGGCTAGTAAACGTCGCACCGAATCAGCACCTCCACCCTATATGGTTTCAAGACGAAACGGCGGAAATGAGCTGTAAATCTTGGCATCATAAGGCCGGAGGCGGGACGCCATACTGTACTCATACGGCGATCGAAGGAGGAATCTTTTCTTATGTCTACCATGCCCAGAGGTAGCTACAAGGACCAGTTCCACCAGCGTTTGTACGTTCAATTGAACCAAGGACACAACAAGCTCAATTACCAGCAGATCAACCGGATCCAGGAGCAGATGCAGAGCGGCGTAGATGAATACGCGCACATGCAGCATGATGTGTCGGACTCACTTGGAATGAACAAACACTAAAAGCGACGCCGTATGACCCGTTCCTTTTGGCAGGAGCGGGTTTTTGCATGGAAATACACGTTCGCTTTTCGAGCGCTTTGTGATACAGTAGAGAGTAGAAACTTTGCACACGGAGAGAGAGTGGACCATGCGCATTTTAGGAATCGACCCTGGCATTGCGATCGTTGGGTTTGGGGTTCTGGATAAACAGGGTAGCCAATTGCGTCCCGTCCAGTATGGCAGCATTCAGACAGAGGCAGGCTTGCCCGTTCCGCTTCGCTTGAAGCAGATTTTTGAAGCGATGCAAAGCCTGCTGGAAACGTATCGACCGGATCAAATGTCAGTAGAAAAACTGTTTTTCAATAAAAACGTGACGACGGCCTTCACGGTGGGGCAAGCGCGCGGCGTCATCCTGCTGGCGGCGGAGCTGGCCGGAGTGCCTGTGTATGAATACACGCCGATGCAAGTAAAGCAGGCGGTGACCGGCTACGGCGGGGCAGAGAAAAAGCAAATACAGGAAATGACCAAGCTGTTGCTGCGGCTGAAAGAAGTGCCGAAGCCTGACGACGTGGCGGATGCATTGGGCATTGCGATTACGCACGCACAGTTTCGGGCGTTCATCTCCATCTCGGAAGGAGTTCAAAAATGATTGATTTTGTGGAAGGGACACTCTGTTACCTCGATTCAGAATACATAGTGGTAGAAGCCGGAGGGATCGGGTATCGCCTGTTTTGTCCCAATCCGTACCAGTTTGTGCGCTACGAAGGCAGCAAAACCAAGCTGTACACGCACCATCACGTCCGCGAAGACGCGATATTGCTCTACGGTTTTGCCACCCGTGACGAGCGCGACCTGTTTCGCAAGCTGCTCGACGTGAACGGTATCGGGCCAAAGGGCGGCCTGGCGATTCTCGCGGCGGCGACTCCCGAGCAGTTGGTCATGGCGGTGCAACAGGAAAATGTGACCTACTTGACGAAGTTTCCTGGAATCGGCAAAAAGACCGCGCAACGAATCATTCTCGATCTCAAGGACAAACTGGTCGGATACACGCCATCGGCGATCCTGACCGTCGCGGCAGGCGATCTGACAGCAGGCGAGCAGGCGGTTTCCGCGTTGAACGAGGCGCTCGACGCCTTGACGGCGCTCGGCTACTCGGACGGCGAGCTGCAAAAAATCAGAAATGCGCTGTCGGAGAAATCAAAAGAGGGCGATAGTGTGGAAAAGCTCATCAAACAAGGGCTTGCCCTGCTCATGAGGGGGTAGGATTTTGGATCAGCGAATCATCACGACGCATATGAACTGGGAAGAAGATGCGGCGGAGTTGAGCCTCCGTCCTCGTTATTTGAATGAGTATATCGGACAGCAGCACGTCAAGGAAAACTTGAAAATTTTTATTGAAGCGGCGAAAATGCGCAAGGAATCGCTGGACCACGTCCTGCTGTACGGACCGCCGGGACTGGGCAAGACGACGCTGTCGCAAATTATCGCCAACGAACTTGGGGTGAACATCCGCACGACGTCCGGACCGGCGATCGAGCGGCCAGGCGATCTGGCGGCGATTTTGACCAACCTGCAGGAAGGCGACGTGCTGTTTATCGACGAGATTCACAGGCTGAACCGGAGCGTCGAGGAAGTGCTCTATCCGGCCATGGAAGACTTTGCGCTCGACATCATCATCGGCAAAGGGCCGAGCGCGCGCAGTGTGCGCCTCGATTTGCCGCCGTTTACGCTTGTGGGCGCGACGACGCGGGCAGGGATGCTCTCTGCGCCGCTGCGCGACCGCTTCGGGGTGGTGAACCGCCTGGAGTTTTACACCGTTCCCGAGCTGACCTTTATCGTCTCTCGGGCAGCGGATATTCTTCAGGTGATTATTCGCGAAGGCGGCGCGGAAGAAATCGCGCGTCGCTCGCGGGGAACTCCGCGCGTGGCGAACCGTCTGTTAAAGCGTGTGCGCGACTTCGCCCAGGTAAAAGGCGAGGGCGTCATCACGACGGAGATTGCCAAAGAAGCGCTGGAGCGGCTGCAGGTAGACGCCTGCGGACTGGACCATATCGACCACAAGCTGCTTCTCGCCATCATCGACCGCTTTGACGGCGGTCCGGTCGGGCTCGATACGATTGCCGCCACGATTGGCGAAGAGGCGCAAACCGTTGAAGACGTGTGCGAGCCGTATTTGATGCAGATCGGCTTCATGCAGCGGACGCCGCGGGGCCGCGTGCTGACCCCGAGCGCGTACCAGCACTTTGGGCGGGAGATGAAATCGTGAATCCAATAGCCAAGCTTCTCATTATCGGCGGAGCCGTGCTGATCGTCATCGGCTTGCTGTGGCAGGTGGGCGGCCGCTTTTTGCCGCTGGGACGCCTGCCTGGGGATATTGTGGTGGAAAAGGAAAACGTCAAATTTTACTTTCCGGTCGTGACGTGCATCGTCATCAGCATCGTGCTGTCTCTTGGGATGTATTTGTTTCGGCTTTTCAAATGAGGGCATTTGCCTTGCACACATAGCCTGTTTGTACGCCATCGGAGCTGTTTCGTCCGGTGGCTTTTTGTTTGCGTCGCCTGGTCCCATTTTGCGGGCGAGGGCAGGAAAATCGCCTGTGATTGTCGAAAAAGATGGGAGTACATGCCAATTTTCGACGAGATGAGATCAGGAGAAAGGAAGGACGTTGGACGACATGAAGAAGTGGATGGGGAAAGTCCTTTCGGTGAGCCTGATGACAGTTGCTCTAATGGGAGGACCAGCGCCGGCCGAGGCGGCTTCTGAACATATCCGGGTGGCGCTCTTTGTGGATACGGGCAAAGGCTACAGGGGAGTTGTTCCTTCCGTTACGCTGACTGCTGAAAAAGGAATGGAAGTGACGTTAGCAGGCCCGGAAGGCAAGATCGAGTTGCCAGAATTAAAAGGGGAAGCTGCCCGTTACCGGGTGGATGAATATCATCTGATCGTGGCGCAGACGCCAGACTGGAACCAAGCGCAGCAAATCGCTCAGCTTTTGAGCCAGCGCAAATATGAAGGCTCGATTCAGGTGGCGAAACGAGGCGGACAAACCGTTTACCAGGTTGTCAGCGGTACATACGACACGTATCAGGCAGCGGCCAATCAAGTGGCGGCCGTGGCCCAGGCGACGGGGCAAAAGCCGGTTGTCCAAGGCCCGCTCCGGCTGGAAGCGGGGCAGTTCAAAAGCTTGAGCGAAGCCCAGAAATGGCAGGAGTCGTTTGAGCAAAAAGGCATCCCGGCGTACCCTGTGCTGTTGTCAAACGGCGAAAAAGTCAAATACGCGGTCTGGATCGGCGACGAGGTCAGCCAGGAAGCGCTTGCGGCATTGGCGCGCAAAGCGAGCAGCGCTTTTCCGAACTTTTCCTACAAGGCGCCTGACAGCCAGTCGTATGTCGTACTGAAGCAAGATGTTTACGGCTCTCCGGATGAGCCGATCTGGAAGTACGTATTCTCGCCGCAAGCCAAGCTGACGGTCGAGGCGAAAAAGGCGGAGCCGGAAGCGTTGATCGGCGTCGTGGAACGCGAGCAGCGGACGTACCGCGGCGAGATGGAGCTGTCGGAATACAACGGTCACCTGACGGTTGTAAATGAACTGCCGCTGGAGGAGTATCTGTACGGGGTTGTCGGCTCGGAAATGGCTCCGGGCTGGCCGCTGGAAGCGTTGAAAACGCAGGCGGTCCTGTCGAGAACGAGAGCTTTGTGGCAAGGAAACAAGTACGGGATTGCCAACGTGTCGGATACGGTGACGGAGCAGGCGTATTACGGCTATGGAAAAGAGTCGGAGGACGTCCGCGAGGCGGTGGATGAGACGGCAGGGGAAGTCATCTACTACCAGGGCAAGCTCGTCGAGTCCCTGTTCTACTCGAACGCAGGCGGAATGACCGCCGATGGCACAGAAGTGTGGGGAAATCCCGTTCCGTATTTGCAGCCCGTCGAGAGCGACGATACGTATCCGCTGGAAGCGGCGAGCCTGTGGTATCGGGTAAAGCTCGCGGACGGGACGATCGGATATGTGCGCAGCGACCTGGTGCGGCTGACAGGCACAGAGGCCAATGGCGCCAGAATAGCCGTCATCACAACGGAAAACACGAACTTGCGCACGGGTCCGAGCACGACGACGCATCGGGTTTTGTCTACCTTGCCAAGCGGCGCTGAGGTGACGATTCTTTCCGAAGAGGCTGAGGAAAATGCTTATGCGTGGACGCGTGGCCCGTTTACTTCCGCTGAACTGACGGCCTTGCTCAATGCGAACCAGGACAAAAACAAGGCACCGCGCATTCAGGGGAACGTCACCAGTCTGAAAGTGACGAAGCGAGGACCGTCCGGGCGCGTGATCGCGATGGAGGCGAACGGGGTTCCGATTGCCGTTCCTTCCCCGGATGCCTTCCGCTCGCTTTTCCAGCAAGGGGGAAGCCCGCTTCGCAGCACGAAGTTTGATGTCGAAGTGATCCAGGGCGGCAAGCAGGGAGGACCGCAGTTCCTGTTCCGCGGCTACGGCTTTGGACACGGCCTCGGGGTGTCGCAATACGGCGCTCGCGCAATGGCCGAGAAAGGGTATGACTACCTGCAGATTTTGCAACACTATTACCAGGATGTGACAATTGACAAGTAAGGCTTTTGCCACATGAACTGTCATTAAAGGAGTTAACGATTCGTGGACGTGCAACAATTTGATTTTGAACTGCCGGAGCATCTGATTGCCCAGCATCCATTGAAAGACCGGACAGCTTCGCGGCTGCTCGTTTTGAACAAACAGACTGGCGCCATTTCCCATCAGCGCTTTACCGACTTGATCGACCATTTGCAGCCGGGGGACGTGCTCGTCATGAACGACAGCCGCGTGTTGCCCGCAAGGCTGATCGGCGAAAAGGCCGAGACGGGAGCGAAGATCGAGGTGCTTTTGCTCAAATCGCTCGGGGACGATCGCTGGGAGACGCTGGTAAAGCCAGGCAAGCGGATGAAGCCGGGAACGGAAGTGGTCTTTGGCAACGGGCTTTTGCGCTGCGTATGCGAAGAAGCGACAGAGACAGGCGGGCGGATCGTACGCTTTTTGTACGAGGGCATTTTTTACGAGATTCTCGACCAGTTAGGTTCGATGCCGCTGCCTCCTTACATTCATGAGCAGCTTGAAGACAGCGAACGGTACCAGACGGTGTATGCGCGCGAGCGAGGCTCAGCGGCGGCGCCGACAGCCGGGCTGCACTTCACCAAGCCTTACCTGGAGCAAATCGCTGCAAAAGGCGTACAGCTCGCGTACGTGACGCTGCACGTCGGACTCGGCACGTTCAGGCCGGTCTCTGCCGACTCGGTCGAGGAGCACGTCATGCACGCCGAGTATTACGAGATTCCGGAAGAAACCGCTGAGCTGGTGAACAAGGCGAAGGCGGAGGGGAGAAGAGTCATTGCGGTCGGAACGACCTCGTGCCGGACGCTGGAGACGGTCGGACGTGCGAACGGCGGCAAGCTGGCGGCGACGTCGGGCTGGACGGACATCTTCATTTACCCGGGATACACGTTCTCGATTCTCGACGGGCTTTTGACGAATTTTCATCTGCCCAAGTCGACGCTCGTGATGCTGGTCAGCGCGCTGGCTGGCAAGGAGCATGTCATGAATGCGTACAAAGCGGCCGTCCAGGAGGAATATCGCTTCTTCAGTTTTGGGGACGCGATGCTGATCGTTTAAAAAAGGTACACATCCCACCCGTATAAGTGTATACTTATAAGTCGGGTGGGTTTACTTCACTCTCAAGTTTTCTTATAATAGGAAAGACTTACATACATAGCTTGAGGAGTGCGACAATTTGGCTGTACGCTACGAATTAATCAAAACATGCAAGCAAACAGGCGCTCGTCTCGGAAAGCTGCACACTCCCCATGGGACGATTGACACTCCTGTCTTCATGCCAGTCGGCACGCAGGCAACGGTCAAGACGATGAGTCCCGAGGAGCTGAAAGCGATCGGAGCGGGCATTATCCTCAGTAATACCTACCATCTGTTTTTGCGTCCGGGGCATGAAATCGTCCGCGAAGCAGGCGGGCTGCACGGCTTCATGAACTGGGACCGCGCCATTCTGACGGACTCCGGCGGATTTCAGGTGTTCAGCCTGAGCAACCTCCGCAAGATCACAGAGGAAGGGGTTTCCTTCCGCTCTCATCTGAACGGGGAAAAGCTGTTTATCGGCCCGGAGGAGGCCACCCAGATTCAAAACGCGCTCGGCGCCGATATTTTCATGGCGTTTGACGAGTGCGCGCCCTATCCTGCGGAGTACGACTACGTGAAAAAGTCGATGGAGCGCACGACCCGATGGGCGGAGCGCTGCCTGAAGGCGCACTCACGGCCGAACGAGCAGGCTCTGTTCGGGATCGTACAGGGCGGAATGTTCAACGACCTGCGCGAGCAAAGCGCCAAAGACCTCATCTCCATGGATTTTCCGGGATATGCGATTGGCGGGCTGAGTGTGGGCGAACCGTTTTCCTTGATGTACGAAGTGCTGGAGCATACCGTTCCGCTGCTTCCGGCAGGCAAGCCTCGCTACCTGATGGGAGTAGGCTCGCCAGACGCTCTGATCGACGGCGCAATCCGCGGCATTGACATGTTTGACTGCGTCTTGCCGACGAGGATCGCTCGCAATGGGACATGCATGACAAGCCAGGGACGACTGGTCATCCGCAATGCCAAATACGCACGCGACTTTACTCCGCTCGACCCGAATTGCGACTGCTACACGTGCAAGAATTACACCCGCGCTTACATCCGCCATCTCATCAAGGCGGAGGAGACCTTTGGCATCCGTTTGACCACCTACCACAATCTGCATTTCCTCGTGAAGCTGATGGAGCAGGTGCGCCAGGCGATTGCTGAAGACCGCTTGCAAGATTTCCGGGACCAGTTTTTCGCTCAGTATGGATTGAGTGAAGATAGATCTTTTTAATCGAGGGGGATTTTCATGGAGGGCTTGACTCAGTTTTTACCGATTATCATCATGTTTGCGATTTTCTACTTCTTGCTGATTCGTCCGCAACAGAAGAAAGCCAAACAGCGCAACGCCATGCTTGCAGCTCTGAAAAAGGGCGACAAAATCGTCACCATCGGCGGCATGCACGGTACGATTCAGGAATTGAACGACGACTCGGTGACGCTGCGCATCGCGCACAACGTCAACGTTACGTTTGATCGCGGCGCGATCAACAGCGTTGTTTCTACAAGCAACGAGCCAGCGAAAAGCGAGCCGGCAAAAGCGGAAGCGGAAAAAGAAGAGTCCAAATAAAGCAAAACAAAAGCAGGTGGGAGTTCCCGCCTGCTTTTGTTTTGCTTTTTGCCTGCCAAGCTTTTTACCGTCTCGGCTTGAAGCCTTTGGGCTTGTTGCTGGAGTTGGCCGAATTGACTCCGAGAATCCCTCCCAGCGCGGCAATGCCGAACGCGCCGAGCAAAAAGAGGAGCGTTCCCCACTGCATCGGGGCATCGAAGCCAAGAAAGCCGATCAAAAGAATCAGAAGAAAATAGGAGAACCCGGTCAAGCCTCCGTAGTACCAGCCTTTGCCGCCGCAGCGCTTTCCGGTGACGAAACCGCCGACGAGCAAGGCAATCGCGTTGATGATGTACGTAAAATAAGGCAGAGAGCCTTCGCGCATGCTGGTAAAGCTAAGAAGCAAGGTAGCGAGCAATGCCCCAAACAAGACAAGTCCTGTCGTGTACAAAAGTCCTGTCAGCACAGAGGTGGACGCACTCCGCACGGTATTTACCCCCTCACTGGTCACTGTTTGTACCATCTATATGAAAGGCCTGGCCGCTGTATTCATCTTCGCGTTGAACATTGGGAGGAATTTTCGTATGATGGATGGGGAACGAGACGGGGGTGAGGAAGAATGATTAAAACGTACTTTTACAACCATTCAGAGCAGAAAATGTTTCACGATGTTGATTTGTCCACAAAAGATCAATGGCTGAAATCTCCCGAGGACTTGCTCTGGATCGACCTGTATGATGTGGGGAACAACGAGTTGCCCTATATTGCCAAAATCTTCGACTTTCACCCGCTGGCCATCGAGGACTGCCTGCACGTCAGTCCGCGGGCCAAGGTAGACAAGTACGACGATTATTATTTCTTCGTTTTTCACGCCCTGCGTTACAATGAAGAAAGCGACGACGAGATTACCACGGTAGAACTGAACGTTTTTCTCGGCCCCAACTACATCGTTACGATTCACAAATCGCCGATGAACACGATAGGCCGGATCGCTGCCATGTGTCACCGCAACAATTCCTATCTGAACCGGGGTCCTGATTACTTGCTCTATGCGATCGTAGACGGGATTACCGATGAGTATTTCCCGATTATCGACCGGATCAGCGTGCGGATTGACGAACTGGAGGACGAGATTTACGAGCATCAGATGGAGGAAATTACGGAAGAGTTCCTGGCGCTGAAGCGGACGATTATTTTGATTAGGCGTGTCATCATGCCGCAAAAACGAATCTTCGCCAACGTGAATGGCCGCTTCTCTTTCGACATTTCCGAGGAAAACGTTCCGTTCTACAGCGACTTGACCGACCACCTGGAGCGCATCTCGGACTCAACCGAGACGTTCCGCGACCTGGTGAACGGTGCACTCGACACGTACTACACGATCATCAGCGCGAAGACGACGGAAACGATGCGTGTTCTCACAATTATTTCCACGATCATCCTGCCGCTTACATTCATTACCGGCTTGTTCGGGATGAACACGTTCGGCTGGCTGGGCGAACAGGCAGAGCCTTACATGCTGATCGTCGCACTCGTCATCATGCTGGCGATGACCTTTTTCATGCTGCACATCTTCCGCAAACGAAAGTGGTTGTAATTGGAGCTAATAGTTGCAAGCCCCCTGCCGAACACTACTAGCAAATGTTCGTTAGGGGGCAGCGGGAAGTGGAAGATATTTCAACAATCATATTGCGCACCCTTTTCTCGTATTTTTTCCTCCTGATCTTGCTCCGCGTCATGGGCAAGCGAGAACTGGGAAAGTTGTCCGTTTTTGATGTCGTGATCTCTATCATGCTGGCGGAAATGGCGGCACTGGCTATCGAAGACGTGGAAAAGCCCGGACTTCGGTTTTATTTGCCGATGCTGCTGATTGCTCTGATGGAAGTCGGAATGGCGTACCTTTCACTCAAAAGCAAAAAGTTTCGCGATGTTGTCGACGGCTCCGCCGATATGATTATCGAAAACGGGGAAATTCGCGAGCAAGCGATGCGCCGAAATCGGCTGAATATGGATGACCTGCTGGTTCACCTGCGGCAAAAAAACGTCAAAAACATCGCAGACGTCGAGTTTGCGCTGATAGAGCCGACAGGGCAGATGAGCATCTTTTTGAAGCAGGAAAAAGAACATCTTACGCGTGAAGATGTGGGACTGCCTGACGAAAAGCCGGTAAGTCCTGTTTCTTATAAAGGTCTGCCGATTCCGTTGATTCTCGACGGCAAGGTCAGGCAGGAGGCTTTGCAAAAAATCGGGCAAAATCAGTTGTGGCTGAAGCGGGAAATCCGCAAGTACGGGATCAAGGACATTCGCGAAGTGTCCTTTTGCAGCATTGACGAGCGTGGCATCATCTACCTCGACAAAAAAGACAAGCCGCTACACTAGGTGTTAGCGGCGGGGGAAGAACACGGCGAGCTGCTCGCCGATCCACGGAATGAGGCGGACGTCCTGCTTGCCCAGGACGCGCATCGCCACGAGCAGCACTACGTACAGCAAGGTGCTGATGCAGGTGCTGGCGAGAAGCAGCTTGCCTGTCGAGGAATGCAGGAACCAGTGATCCGCCATGTACGAGCCGAGGTAACCCATGGCCAGCATGGCGATCCCTATTTTTCCGAACTCCCATACGTCGATGACAAAGCCGATTTTTTTGATGAGACTGGCAAAATGAAGCAGCGTCCCCAACGTGATGCCGATGTTGGTGGCGATTACCGCGCCGTGGATGCCGAAAGCGGGCTGGGCGGTAAACATGAACATAGCCCCTGTCTTGATGATGGCGCTAAGCAGCGTATTGCGAAAGACGACCTGGGCGTAGTCGAGACCTTGCAAGGCAGCAGCCAGCGGCGCCTGGAAAAACAGAAAGACGGAAAAGGGAGCAAGCTCCTTCAACAGCACGCCGACCTCACGATATTCGCTGCCGTAGAGCAGCACGCACAACGGCTCGGCAAAAATAGTTAGCAGGACGGTACAAGGTGCTCCGATTACGAGTGTGATGCGCATCGCTTGGTAGATGCGCCGATGCACGAGAGGAGCATTTTTTTGATAGGCAGCCTCGGCGACGGCAGGAACGAGCGAAACGGACAAGGAATAGGTTAAAAAAGTGGGAAAAAGCAGCAGCGGGACCGCCATCCCGGCAAATTGCCCGTACAGCCCGGTTGCGGCTGCCGTCGTGTAGCCTGCGATGACGAGTGCGAGCGGAACGAGCATCGGCTCCAGGACGTAGGCGATGGAACCGATGATGCGGCTCAGCGTGACGGGCAGGGCGACGTGGATCAGTTGGGACAAGTTCGCCTTGCTTCTGGAAACTGCTTTGCGAAACGGCGTTTCCAGAAGCTGGGCGGCCGCTTTTTTGCTTCCTTTTCGGTATTGCCAGAGAATGTAGAGGAGTCCGGCGGCTTCCCCGAAAATAATGCTGGCGACCGCACCGGCCGTGGCGTACTCGATCCCTGCCGCCAAAAACGACATCGTCATGACGACGACCAGCGCCATGCGGGCTACTTGCTCCAGCAGTTGGGAGACGGCTGTCGGAATCATGTTTTGCTTGCCCTGGAAGTACCCGCGCAGCACGAGGGAAATACTGGAGATCGGAATAACGGGGATGGCGGCGAGCATGACGATATGGGCGCGAGGGTCAGTGAACAGGGCACCCGCAATCCAGTGGGAAAACAACAGGAGCAGCGTGCAGATGAACAGGCTGATGCCGCCGGCCACCGACAAGGCCAACAGCAGGTAGCGCCGGGTCAGCCGCGGATTGTTCGCCGCTTCCGTCTCTGCCACTTGCTTGGCGATGGCAACAGGCAGGCCGAACGTCGTCACCGTAATCAGAAAGTACAACAGGGGCACGACCATTTGATACAGCCCCATTCCTTCCGCTCCGATGATGCGTGAAAGCACGATCCTGTGAGCAAAGCCAAACACTTTGGTGATGCCGCCAGCAATGATGAGGATAACCGTTCCGTAAAAGAATGACTGTCTCATGGAAGGCTCCTTTGCAACGAAAAATTCACTCAGTAAAGAATATGGACGTGCCGCTGTCGGCATGACTACTTTGAGGGGGAAACGGAGATGGACCAAGCGCAAAAACAGGAATGGTATGGGCGAGTAGCAAGTCTTTGCCAGAGCAAGGCCGAGGAATTTGCCATGCTGGGTTATGAAAATGTGGAGGCTACGGACGTGTGGGAATGCGTCACGAACGGGTACAAGGAATTCCCCCCGATGCACCGTCTCGTCAACGATATTCTGTCTCTCAAGCCGAACAAATACATGAACTATCTCATGATTCAAATGTATAAAAATTCTTAGTGAAACTTCCTGTCTCTACATTCGTATAAGTAGCATGCTCATTGTAGATAAGGGGTTGGTTACCATGGTTCGCTCTTCCAGCAATAATTGACACGTTTTTTCATACTTCGCTATAATGGGCATATTGGTTTCTCGCCTTGGCGCGGGACCCTGTTTATGAAAGAGGGGTATCACAACGATGATAAAATGGGGAAGATTTCTCCTGTTCCTGGTTGTTGTCGGCCTTTTGGCGACACTTGTGTCAACTACGACCAAACAGGTGGCAGGAAACATCACTCTCGGTCTGGACCTGCAGGGCGGGTTTGAGATTTTGTACGAGGTTGAGCCTCTTGAGGCTGGACACAAGGTTGATATCGAGCTGTTGAAATCAACCGCACACATGATTGAGAAACGGATTAACATCGGTGGCGTGGCAGAGCCTGTGATCTCTACCGAGCTGCCAAACCGGATTCGCGTGCAAATCGCTTCGCAATCCGCCGATCAGGACAAGCTGCGCGAGCTGATCGGCAAACCGGCTGTACTGACGTTCCGCGACGAGTCGGGCAAGATCATCCTGCAAGGTAGCGACCTGGCGCCAAACGGGGCAGCGGTCGGCTACGATGACTTGAGACGCCCGTTGGTAACCTTGAAATTTTCCGACGCGAAAAAAGTAGAGGAAGTTACCCGCGCGAACCTGTACAAGCGCATGGCGATTTATTTGGATGAAAACATGCAAACAAATCCTACCATTCAAGCTGTGATTACAAACGGAAGCGCTCAAATCACAGGAGACTATACCCAAGAGACTGCACAGGAACTGGCTGACCTGCTCAATTCCGGTGCGATGCCTGCGAAGCTGACAGAGAAGCAAGTGACATCGGTAGGGGCTTCCCTCGGTGCGCTGGCTCTGGAGAAAACGCTCTATGCCGGCTACATCGGGGCTGCCTTGATCTTCGTGTTCATGCTGCTCGTCTACCGCATGCCAGGGATGATTGCCAATATTACGCTGGCCGGGTTTACTTATTTTTGTATGGTCGTACTCGACTGGATGGATGCTACCCTGACGCTGCCTGGTATCGCCGGTTTTATTTTGGCAGTAGGGATGGCGGTCGATGCGAACATCATTACGTATGAGCGTATCCAAGAAGAAATTCGCTCGGGCAAAACGATTTTGTCGGCATTCCGTGCCGGTGAGCGCCGTTCCTTGATTACGATTATCGACGCGCACGTGACGACGTTGATTGCGACAGGCGTGTTGTTCTACTTCGGGACAAGCTCCGTGCAAGGTTTTGCTGTCGTACTGGCAATGACAATCATCGTGAGTGTGATTACCAACGTGTTTGGGTCTCGCTTCCTCCTCTGGCTGGTGGTCCGTTCCAACATGTTTAAAAAGCCGTTCTGGTTCGGGGTAAAGGAGAGTGAGATCGGTGAGCTTTGATCGTGAACACACTGTCGTTCGATTTGACATCGTAAAGAATCGCCGGAAGTTTTTCATTTTCTCTTCCGCGATTATCGTCATCGGTTTTTTGTTTATGCTGTTCCAGGGGCTGCACCTTGGCGTTGACTTCAAGGCGGGGACCCGTCTGGACATTTACGTAGGAAAAGAGTTCAACCCGACTGACGTCGAAGCGGTGTTGAAGCAGGAGATTCCGGACGTATCCTTTTCCAAGGTGACGCCGTACGGAACGAATCAGGCGTACACCCGCTTCGATCAAACGATTTCCTCTGACACACTGATGAAGGTAGAAGAGGCGTTGAAGAAAAAATTCGGCGATCAGGTAACGAAGCAAGTATCGTCCGTTGACCCGAGTATCGCCCAGGAAATGGTGAAAAAGGCAGCGATTGCGGTAGCGATTGCCTCGCTCGGGATCGTCGTTTACATCGCGATTCGCTTCCAGTTGCTGTTCGGGATTGCCTGCGTCGTCGGGCTTTTGCATGACGTGATTATCCCGATCGCGCTGTTCTCCGTGTTCGATCTGGAGGTAGACATTACCTTCATCGCCGCGCTGTTGACGATTCTCGGTTACTCGATCAACGACAAGATCGTTATTTTTGACCGTATCCGGGAGAACTTGCGCACCATGAAGTCCAAAACGATTCCGGATTTGGAGCATCTGGTGAACGTGTCTCTCTGGCAAACGATGCGCCGTTCCGTCTACACCGTAGCGACCGTGTTCTTTACCGCTCTTGCTATCGCGGTACTCGGCAGCGAAAGCATTCGCAACTTCTCGCTGGCGCTTTTGTTCGGTCTGGTGAGCGGTACGTACTCCTCGATCTTTATTGCTGCTCAAGTTTGGGTAAACTTGAAGGAGCGGAATATGAGAAAGAAAAAAGAAGCGTAATCCATTTGCTTCAACAAAAGCTTTCGCAACGTAGACCGCAGGGATTTTTCCCTGCGGTTTTCTACTCTTACACAAAAAAGCGTGCGGATGGAGGAGGAGATAGCGATGGGTGATGATCGGCTGGCAAAAGCCCAGTTTGGCGCGTGGGTAGGCATTGTGGGCAATCTCGCGCTGGCAGGAGTGAAGCTCGCGATCGGGCTTGCGGCAAAATCGCAGGCGCTGATCGCAGACTCCGTCCACTCGGCGTCCGATGTCGTCGGATCGGTGGCTGTTCTGATCGGTCTGCGAGCGGCAGAGCGTCCGCCTGACGCCGATCATCCGTATGGACACGGGAAAGCGGAGTCGATCGCAGCGATTATCGTCTCGGTGTTGCTGGCGATTGTCGGCTTTGAAATTGCGATGTCGTCGCTCAAGGCGTTTTTCGCTCCGCTGGAAGCTCCCGGCTTGCTGGCTGTCTGGGCCGCCATCGGCTCGATGATCGTCAAGGAGTGGATGTTCCGCTACAAGTACAAGCTCGGCAAAAAGCTGAACAGCCAGTCGCTGATTGCCAACGCCTGGGAGCATCGCTCGGACGTCTATTCGTCTTTTGCGGCGCTGGTGGGAATCGGCGGCGCGATTGCCGGGGAGTGGCTGGGAGTAGCGTGGATGCTGTACCTGGACCCGGCTGCCGGCATTTTCGTTTCTGCCCTCGTGCTGAAGATGGCGTACAGCATCATGATAGAATCCATTCACAGCACGCTCGACCACGTTTTGCACGAAGAGGATACGCAAAAGCTGCGCCAGGCGATCGAACAGGTCGAAGGCGTGCTGCGGATTGATTCGTTGCGAGCGAGAGAGCACGGGCACTACCAGATTGTCGATGTAAAAATCAGCGTAGACCCGTCGATTACCGTGCTTGCGGGGCATCAAATCAGCAAGCGTGTCAAGCATACGTTGCTGGAAACATTCGCAGAAGTCCGCGACGTTTTTGTCCATGTCAACCCATACGATCCCGCTCCCCGGCAAAAACCGTAAAAACGCCATGTTTTATGCAGTTGTCAGTCTCCCGCTCCATCCTCTATAATGAATGAGGATTGGAGGAGAGCCTATGCTGAAAGCGAAAACACGCTGGAAACTGGCCACCTACGATGAACAGATTGCGGCCAGTATAGCTGAGGAGTGCCAGCTAACTCCGCTCGTGTCCAAGCTGCTGGTGATTCGCGGCATCGACACAGCGCAGAAGGCCCGTGATTTTTTGCAAGCTGGCCCGGAATTGTTTCATGACCCTTTTTTGCTGGATGGAATGGAACAGAGCGTGCATCGCATTCAACAAGCCATAGAGGGGCAAGAGCCGATCTGCATTTACGGCGACTATGACGCGGACGGGGTCAGTTCCACATCGTTAATGGTACATCTGCTGCGCCAACTCGGCGCTGTTTTTGACTACTACATTCCCAACCGTTTTACCGAAGGGTATGGGTTACATAAAGACGCCTTGGCGCATCTGCATAAAAGCGGTTACAAGCTGATTATTACCGTCGACACAGGAATCAGTGCAGTAGAGCAGGTAGCGTATGCCACACAGTTAGGTCTTGACGTCATTGTAACCGACCACCACGAACCTCCGGCTGTCATCCCGGAGGCATTTGCTGTGATTAACCCGAAAAAGCCGGGCTGTACGTACCCGTTTGACATGCTCGCGGGAGTCGGGGTCGCCTTCAAGCTGGGGCATGCCTTGCTGAAGGAGCCTCCTTTGCACTTGGCCGACCTGGCTGCACTCGGGACGATCGCCGACTTGGTGCCATTGGTCGATGAAAACCGGATTCTCGCCAGGGTAGGACTGAAGCGGCTGAACCAGACGCGCAATATCGGCTTGCAGGCGCTCATCCGCGTGTGCGGGCTGGCTGACAGCGAGCTATCGGCAGGCCATGTCGGATTTGCCCTCGGACCGCGGCTGAATGCGAGCGGACGGCTGGAGACGGCAGAGTCCGCCGTCAAGCTGCTGACGACCGAGGATCAGGCCGAAGCCGAGCAGTGTGCGCAAGCTTTGGACGACCTGAATCGCGAGCGCCAGGAACTGGTGGCGGCGATGACGGAAGAAGCCGTACAGATGGTGAGAGAGCTGTACCCACCGGAAGAAAACAACGTCCTCGTGCTGGCCAAGGAAGGCTGGAACGTCGGCGTCGTGGGAATTGTGGCGTCTCGGCTGGTCGAGCTGTTTTACCGTCCGACCATCGTGCTCGGCATCGACCCGGAAAAAGGCACGGCCAAAGGCTCGGCGCGAAGCATTGCCGGCTTTGACATGTACGAAGGGCTGACCGCGTGCAAGGAATGGCTCCCGCATTTTGGCGGACATACCATGGCGGCAGGGATGACCTTGCCTGTGGAAAATCTCGACCTGCTGCGCAACAGGCTGAACGAACTGGCAGGCCAGTGGCTGACGAAAGAAGACTTTATCCCGCTGACCAAGGTCGATGTGGCGATGAGCATGGAAGAGATCAGCCTGGAGGCAGCGGAGCAGTTGGAGCGGCTAGCTCCGTACGGAATGGGCAACCCGACTCCGCTCGTCATGCTGGAGGAAGTGGAAACCCAGGGAATGCGCACGATTGGGCGCGACGACAATCATTTGAAATGCACACTCGTCAGGTCAGGCCAAGCGTTGGATGCCATCGGCTTCAACTGGGCGCACGTGACGAAAAAGGTGACCCCGAAAGCGCGCTTTCAGGTGCTGGGCGAGCTGTCGGTCAATGAATGGAACGGCAACCGCAAGCCACAGTTGACCATTCGCGATTTGTCGGTCAATCACCAGCAAGTTTTTGATTGGCGGGGAAGTCGTGATAAAGTAGAAAAATGGAAGCAGCTTGCAGCGGAGTCAGAAACGGTGACGATCGTATTTCGCACGGAAAGCTACGAGCAGTTGGCGCAGAAGACGGCAGAAGCGCAGTTGTCGTCGCTGCTGTTGCTCGGGCCATCCGCAAAGCTCGAACACGAAGGGCCGAAGCAGACGATCATCCTCTACGATCTACCCAAGCGCCGGGCGGATTTGCATGCGATCAGTGCCATGCTGCAACAGGCCGAGCGCATCTACTGCCTGTTCGGCGACCCGGATTTGGGGATGGAGCGGCTTTCCTGTCCGAGCCGGGAGCACTTCAAGCAATTGTACCAGTTTTTTGTGCAGGTGCCAGTTGTCAAGCGCATTCATCTCGACGCGCTGGCCCGCAAGCTGCAATGGAAAAGGAACTTGCTGGACGGGATGCTCGCCATTTTTGTCGAGCTGCAGTTTGTCAGCGAGGACGCAGAACAGTACCGCTTGCAGCAGACGGTAGAGAAAAGGCCGCTGGAAAGCTCGGTTATTTATTCGGAGTGGAAGGAAGAGGCACAGCTTGCCACGGATTTGCTGCTTTCTTCTTCGGAATCATTGATTCAAACGTTTCAACAGTTGGTGACACCTGTCACCGTATAGGAGGAATTTTTCATGGATTACAAACAATACATTCGCGTCATTCCGGACTTCCCGCAACCGGGGATTCGTTTCAAAGATATCACCACGCTGCTGAAAGACGGCTCCGCCTACCGCGCTGCGATTCAGGATCTCGCTGAATTCGCCCGCGAAGTGCAGGCAGACGTCATCGCAGGTCCGGAAGCACGCGGGTTTGTTGTGGGGGCTCCTCTGTCTTACGAGCTCGGAATCGGCTTTGTGCCGATCCGCAAATCCGGCAAGCTGCCTTACGAGTCGATCAAAGCGGACTACGACCTTGAGTACGGCAAAGACGCGCTCGCGGTACACGTAGATGCGGTTACGCCTGGGCAACGCGTTCTGATTGCAGACGACCTGTTGGCAACCGGGGGAACGATCGAAACGACGATCAACCTGATTGAACAGTTAGGCGGAAAAGTGGTAGGCGCTGCTTTCTTCATCGAGCTGTCCTACCTGGAAGGCCGCAAAAAAATCGGCGACGTGCCGATCAAATCTTTGGTGCAATATTAATTGAACCATCAACGAAAAACGGGCTATATGCCCGTTTTTTTCTTTTTTCCGCGCCCTGTTCATACTTTACAGGGGAAACAGCTTTACAATACGAACGACATAAAAGATAATAGTATGAAATAGACATGACGTTTTTTTTCATCCAGACAAACGATCGATTATTCGAGCCTGCTTCTACGCAACAACTTCAACCTTTAAAGGCTTTTTTTTATCCGCAACGAAGCCTTCGCCTGTGACATAAGGCTTGGCAAAGCCAAGTTTTCCAATGAGAGGATAAGGGAAGGGAACTATGATTACCGGCATTGATGAGGTAGTAAAAAAAGCAAGCACCTATTTATCACAATCGGATCTGGACCTGATTACTCGCGCCTATCAGTTGGCTGAAAAAGCCCATGAGGGGCAGATCAGAAAATCAGGCGTTCCGTACATCATGCACCCGATTGCCGTGGCAGGGATTCTCGCAAACCTGCACATGGACGCCGTGACGATTGCGGCCGGGTTTTTGCATGATGTGGTGGAAGACACCGACGTTACGCTTGACGATCTCCGGGAACAGTTCGGGCCTGATGTGGCTCTGCTGGTAGATGGGGTAACCAAGCTGGAAAAAATCAAATACAAGTCCAAGGAAGAGCAGCTTGCCGAAAATCACCGCAAGATGCTGGTCGCCATGGCCCAGGACATCCGTGTCATCATGATTAAGCTGGCAGACCGGCTGCACAACATGCGGACGCTGCGGCACATGTCCGAAGAAAAGCAGCGGGAAATTTCCGATGAAACGCTGGAAATTTTCGCGCCGCTTGCCCATCGCCTGGGGATTGCCTCCGTCAAATGGGAGCTGGAGGACACGGCGCTGCGCTATTTGAATCCGCAGCAGTATTACCGGATCGTCAACCTGATGCAAAAAAAGCGGGTGGAGCGAGAGGCTTACCTGAATGAAGCGTCGGACACGATCAGGGAGAAGCTGGGCGAGCTGAATATCGAGGCGGAAATATCGGGGCGTCCCAAGCACATATACAGCATCTTTAAAAAGATGACCAAGCAAAACAAGCAGTTCAACGAAATTTACGATCTGCTGGCGCTGCGCATTATCGTGAACGACATTCGCGATTGCTACGCGGTATTGGGAATCGTCCACACTTTGTGGAAGCCGATGCCTGGCCGCTTCAAGGACTACATCGCGATGCCCAAGACGAACATGTATCAATCGCTGCACACGACGGTGATCGGGCCAAAAGGCGAGCCGCTGGAAGTGCAAATTCGCACATGGGATATGCATCAGACGGCAGAAATCGGGATCGCGGCGCACTGGGCGTACAAGGAAGGCAAAAGTGTCGTGCAAGGCTCGTTTGCCGAGAAGCTGGGCAGCTTGCGCGAGATCATCGAAGGCGGCTCCGAGGAAGCGCCCAACGCCCAGGAGTTCATGGAAAGTCTCAAGCAGGACTTGTTCTCGGATACGGTCTTTGTCTTCACGCCAAAAGGCGATGTCGTGGAGCTGCCAAAAGGCTCCGTGCCGCTCGACTTTTCCTATCGCATTCACTCGGCGGTTGGAAACCGGACGATTGGGGCGAAAGTAAACGGCAAGATTGTCCCGCTCGACTACGCCATGAAAACGGGCGATATCGTCGAGATTCTCACCTCCAAGCATTCGTACGGGCCGAGCCAGGACTGGCTGAAAATGGCCAAGTCCGCCCATGCGCGCAACAAGATCAAGCAGTGGTTCAAAAAAGAAAAGCGGGAAGAAAACGTCGCCAAAGGCCAGCAAATGGTGGAAGCCGAGATCAAGTCGCGCAACTTCGACGTCAAGGAAGCGATGACGGAGACGAACCTGAAGGAAGCGGCGGCGCGCTTTAATTTTCAGGGGGCCGAGGACATGTTTGCGGCAGTCGGCTACGGCGGCATTACCGCCTCGCAGATTGCCACAAGGCTGCTTGACAAGCTCCGCCGCGAGCGGGAAGAGCAAAATCTGGTCATCCCGGAAATCAAGCAAAATCCGGCCCACCGTGCGCAAAAGAGCGAATCCGGCGTCAAGGTGCGCGGCGTAGACAACCTGCTGGTGCGCATCTCGCGCTGTTGCACGCCGGTTCCAGGCGACCAGATCATCGGCTTTATTACCCGGGGACGCGGGGTGTCTGTGCACAGGAAGGACTGTCCGAACGTGCTGGCAGACGAGTGCTCGGAGCGTTTGATCGACGTCGAATGGGACACGGACCAGAAGCACAACTTCAACGTGGAAATCGAGATCACGGGCAACGACCGCAGCGGCCTTTTGAACGACGTGCTGCAAGTCGTAGCCGAGACGAAGACGAATATTGCCGCGGTCAGCGGCAAAGCAGATAAAAATCGGGTGGCGACGATTCATATGACCATCTCGATCAGCAATGTGGATCATCTCTTGAAGGTTGTGGAACGAATCAAGCGCATTAAAGATATTTATTCGGTTCGCCGCATTTTGAGCACCTGATCCTTCGTGGATCGGGTGTTCTTGTTTGGCGGCGAGCGGCTGCGATCAGCAGGGCAAGACGCGAAACGAAAGGAATGGTTCGACGTGAGAGTAGTTGTGCAGAGAACGAAGGAAGCGAGTGTGACCGTTGCCGGCGAGGTGGTCGGGCAAATCGAGCACGGGCTGCTGTTGCTGGTAGGCATCACCCATGAGGACAGCGAAAAAGAGGTGGAGTTCGTCGCGGACAAAATCGCCCATTTGCGCATTTTCGAAGACGAAGAAGGCAAAATGAACGTTTCCGTGCTGGAGACGGGCGGGCAGATTTTGTCCGTGTCCCAGTTTACGCTGTACGGGGACTGTCGCAAGGGAAGGCGGCCAAACTTCATGGCGGCGGCTCGCCCGGAGCAGGCAGAACCGCTGTACGAGCTGTTCAATGCCAAGCTGCGGGAAAAAGGTCTGGTCGTGGAGACGGGGCGCTTTGGCGCGATGATGGACGTGCGTCTGCAGAACGACGGGCCTGTCACCTTGATTGTGGAAGCGTAACACAGAAACGACGTGGGGGGCGGGCAAATGGCGCGGGAAGCATTGGTAATCGGAGCGAGCGGGATGCTGGCAGAGGTGGCGCGCTGGCTCGCAAAAGAAGGCTGGCAAGTAACGGTGGTGGGACGAGATCGCCAAAAGCTCGAACAGGTAAGAAACGGGGCTTTGAACCCTGGCTCTGTTCATCTGCTCGCGCTCGATTACGGGCAGACGGAGACGCTGCGCGCCGCCATGGCAGAGCTGGTGGCGAGCCGAGGGCCGATGGAGCTGGTCGTGGCCTGGATTCATCAAACGGCGCCAGATGCGCTTGCGACCGTATTGGCAGAGCTGTCCCGCCCCAAGCAGCCGTTTCGGCTGTACCACGTCTGCGGCAGTCGCGCCTGGAAAAATCCTCCGGCTGTCCATGTGCCGACGACGTGCGCGTACCAGCGTGTCATTCTCGGCTTCGTGTGCGAAGGGGAAGATGCGCGCTGGCTGACCAACGCGGAAATTGCCAATGGCGTCATCCGGGCAATCGGGGAAAAAGCAGCGCAGACGATCGTCGGCCAGGTCGAGCCGTGGGAGAGGCGCCCAACCTACTGAACAAGCGAACAGGTGCAAGATCCAAACAAAAAACGGCTGCCGAGGCAACCGTTTTTTTGTTTGCGCGAAGGGCGACTCCCCAAAGATCAACCGCCCTGCGGGTGCAACGAGTTGAAATATTGGACAATCCCTTTGAACAGGCCCTCTGCCGCCAGATCCTGCTGCTTCTCCGAGCGGACGCGAATCTCGTCGTTGTAGTTGGAGAGGAACCCGATCTCGGCCAGGATGGAGGGAACGGAATTTTCCCGCAGGACGAAGTAGTCGCCGAAGCGGGACTGCAAGTCTTTGTAGTTCGTCGCCTTCACCAGCTCGTTTTGCACCAGCGAAGCGAGCTTGCTGGAATTGCCTTGATGGTAGAAAAACACGATGGAGCCGTTGGTCGCCGTGTTTGGATGCGTATTGTGGTGAATGCTGACAAAAATGTCGGCTTTGTTCTGCACGGCCACGTCCACGCGCTGCTGCAAGGTGAGTTTGCGGTCGTCCGCCCGCGTCATGATGACTTTGGCTCCGGCCGCTTCCAGCTTGTTGCGCAGGAGCAAGGAGACTTGCAGGTTGACGGTTTTCTCCAGGGTGGAAAAGCTGGAGCCGGTCGCGCCGTTGTCGTTTCCGCCGTGTCCGGGGTCGACGACGATCAGTTTTCCGGCGAGCGCCTGGCTGCGAATGACAGCAGGCGCTCCGCTCGCCGCTACGAGCCAGCCGGCCACATAGCCTGTCGTGCCATCGCTGAGCGTGACTTTGAACCAGTCGCCCTCTCTGTTTTCGATGCTGTATTTCTCGCCTGTCTGTACTTGCCGCAGCACGCTATGTTCGGTGCCGGGACCGGAGCGGACATTCGTATTGGCATTGATGATCGTGACGTATGGGCCGCTTGGCGTAGGCGTGTTTGCTCCCGAGACGGTGACGAGCCAGCCTGCTACCCAGCCCGTTTTTCCGGCAGAAGTTTGCACGCGGTACCAATCGCCTTGCTTTTCCAGCACCTTCAGCTTGCTGCCGATGGGCAGCGTGGCGAGAATCGCGCTGGACGTATTGGACTCGCTGCGCAAATTCAGCCCGTCTGTTTGCACCGTCGCTGTCTGCTCAGCGGGTGTGGCAGGCGTGCTCGGCTGAGCGGGCGTGCTCGTATTGCCTGCACCACCTGTATCTGTGCTTGGCGCCGTGGTGGTGTCTTGGGCAGGTGCGTTGCTGTTCGTGGAAATCCAGGCGTTCACCCCGTCGTAGGGGAACTGAATCCAGCCGTTTTGCTGCGTCAGCACGGTAATCGTCTCGCCCGCGTGCAGTTGTCCGATCGCCGGCGTGCTCGCATCCGGTGTAGGGTACACATAAGGGGCGAACTCCAGCGTCAGGCTGGCCCCCTGAACGGCGGACGGCTTCGGTATGACAGCGCCTCCGGCAGTGCTCGGCGGATTGCCGCCTGCCTGTCCGGTTGGCGGCGTTCCGGCTGTTCCAGCGCCTGGCGTGGAGCCTGTCGAGGCAGACGAGCTGTCTTTGACGAGCCAGGCGGCTACCCAGCCTGTTTTGCCGCCGCTGAGCTGAATCATGATCCAATCGCCGTTTTTTTGCACGATCGGGTAGCGCGTCCCGGGGTTGATCGTCTGGATGACCGGATGAGTCTGGCTGGGACCGGAGCGCACGTTGAGGTTGGTCGTCGTGCTCTCGACAGTCTTTGCCGCAGCGGGCGCGGGCTGCTGCTGTGCCGAGACGAGCCAGTTGGCTACCCAGCCGCTTTGCCCATTGGGCAGCTTGACCTGCACCCAGTCGTTTTTGGTGGAGATGACAGGCAGCACCGTCTTGTTCGGCAGTGTGGTGACGACGGCGTCCTGAAGGCTCGGGCCGGAGCGGACATTGAGCTTGTCCACGGTGACCTGAACAGAACCGGCAGCCCAGGCTGACGAAACGGGGAGGGAGATGGCGCAGACGATAGTCAGTAGCGACCTCACGATTTTTTGACGTACAGACACGGTAGACATCCTTTCCCAATAATTGAAATGCTAGAGTCGTCAAGGGACGTTTCTTTCATGTTTTTGCCAACACAATCACTTCGCGCCTGCTTCGGCTTTTTCCTGCAAGAAGCGACAAAGCTTTGCAAGTCCTTCCGCCGACTGCAATGTCTCGCAATAGGCCATACTAGGACAAAAGAGCACTATTGCACGCAGGAGGAGTAGATTGTGAGGCAGTCCAACAAGGAAACATTTGCGCAAGGCTTGAATCGACAATTTTTTTCCGTCGACTTTCATGACGATTTGGCCAAAGAATCGTCACGGCCAAATGTAGAAATGTCCCAAGATTTTTTTGTCGGCATGCGCGACCTGCAGCAGCCGCGTCAAAAAAGGAAGTAATCGCCTGAAGTGCCGCTCCTTGCTTTTGTTGACCGGGGGGAACTCCGTCAGCTATGATGAGGAGTGGCATTTTAAAAAAGCAGGTGAACGAACGATGATTCAAATAAAGTGCGAGGGACACGCCTTTGAGCGCGAACTCTCCTTGATTCTCGCCTTGTTTTACGAAGACCCCGCGCTCGCCTTCGTCTCTTCGTGGGAAGGCGACGCCGATATGCGAATAAAGCTGGCACTTGCTGTACAGGAAGAGGGAGTTGTAGCTTCGGGCGAGCTTTTCGCCGGAAACAGGCAACTCGCCCATCAAGTCAAGCGCAATTACGTCTCGCGCGATGAAAAAGCGATGCGCAAAACGGCCAAGCAGGCGCTCTGCTACGCCCTGTTGCTGATGCTGGAAGAATATACCGGGATCGAGCAAGGCTGGGGCATCCTCACAGGCATTCGCCCGACCAAGCTGCTGCACCAGTTGAACGTGGCAGGTGTCGGACGCGAGGAAGCGCACCGGAAGCTCCAGCAGGATGTGATTTTGCGCCCGTACAAGCTGAAGCTCTTGCAAGCGATCGTCGACAAGCAGCTTCAGGTGGTACCCGACCTGTACCAGATCGACCGCGAGCTGTCCGTGTACATCGGCATTCCTTTCTGTCCGACGAAATGCGCGTACTGTACGTTTCCTGCCTATGCGATTCGCAGCCATACGGCTTCGGTCAATCCGTTCCTCGAAGGGCTGCACTACGAGATCGAGAAAATGGGCGAGTGGCTGACGAAAAACGACCAGCGCATCACCTCCATCTACTTTGGGGGCGGCACGCCGACGAGCATTACGGCAGAGGACATGAACCAGTTGTTTGAGACGATGCACCGCAGCTTTCCGCATATGGACGGGGTGCGCGAGCTGACCGTCGAAGCGGGCAGGCCGGATACGATTACCGCCGAAAAGCTCAGCGTGATGAAGCGCTGGGAGGTGGACCGGATCAGCATCAATCCCCAGTCGTTCACGCAAGAGACGCTCCGCGCGATCGGCCGCCACCACACCGTCGAGGAGACGATTGAAAAGTACCATCTCGCTATGGAAATGGGCCTGACCAATATCAACATGGACCTGATTATCGGGCTGCCCAACGAGGGCGTGGCCGAGCTTGTGTACAGCCTCGAACAAGTGGAGAAGCTGATGCCGGCCTCGCTGACCGTGCATACCTTGTCGTTTAAACGAGCTTCCGAGATGACCCAGAACAAGGAGCGCTACAAGGTAGCCAGCCGCGACGAGATCAGCAGGATGATGGAGATGGCTTCCGCCTGGACAGCCGCGAACGGCTACGATCCGTATTATCTGTATCGCCAAAAAAACATTTTGGGTAACCTAGAGAATGTCGGCTATGCCAAGCCCGGTCAGGAAAGCATCTACAACATCATGATTATGGAAGAGGTGCAGACGATTCTCGGCCTTGGCTGCGGCGCCGTCTCCAAGCTGATGGCGCCGGGCAGCGGCAAGCTGAAGCGGTTTCCGAATCCGAAAGACCCGAAGACGTACAACGACACGTACAAGACGCTGGTGGACAACAAGCTGCGCGACCTTGACGAAATTTACGCCGGGGCGACAGGTAGAGAAAAAGAGGCGCACGCATAGGGCGTCTTGCCGCATAGCGTAGTAAAAAAAGTTTTATGGGGCGCCTGTTGACGCCCGCTGACTGGTTTGCTATGATTCACATTAAGCTTTTTGATACAACGATCTGATGACGGGAACAAGTATCCAATGAAACGGATAACCAGAGAGGAAGCGCCGTGGCTGAGAGTGCTTTCGTATCACGACTTGGTGAATGACATCCCCGAAGACCGCAGTGAACGGGCGAGGCATCGGCCTCGACTCCTCAGTAACTGGCAGGCGTCCGCCGGCGTTAACGGCTAATAAGTGGGATAGCCTTTTTACATAAGGCTGTTCAAACAGGGTGGCACCACGGGAGTATAACCAGTCTCTCGTCCCTGACATGTGGCGAATTGCTGAATGTCAGGAGGCGAGGGACTTTTTTATTTGTCAGCGAAAAAAGTTGTCTCATCCTGGAGGTTTGGCGTAGCCCGAGTTTTTCAAAAGACATGGAGGTTCGAGAGGAATGACGAGAATCCAGATTCCCCGCGGTACGCAGGATATTATGCCAGGTACCGTAGAGCTGTGGCACTACGTAGAAGCAAAAGCCCGCGAGCTGTGCCGCCGCTTTAACTACGCGGAGATTCGCACGCCGCTGTTCGAGAGCACGGAGCTGTTTCAGCGGGGCGTAGGCGAGACTACGGACATCGTGGAAAAAGAAATGTACAGCGTGGCCAACCCGCGCAGCAACGATGCGCTCACGCTGCGTCCGGAAGGGACGGCGGGCGTCGTTCGCTCCTACGTGGAAAACAAGCTGTACGGTTCGCCAAATCAGCCGACCAAGCTGTACTACCTGGGGCCGATGTTCCGGCACGAGCGTCCGCAGGCAGGGCGCTACCGCCAATTCGTGCAATTCGGGGCCGAAGCGATCGGTTCGAGCGATCCGGCGATTGACGCCGAGGTGATCGGGCTTGCCATTCGTCTGTACCAGGAGCTGGGACTGACAGGGCTGTCCGTCGAGCTGAACAGCGTCGGGACGGTAGAAGACCGGGCGCGCCACCGCGAGCATCTGCTGGCGCATCTGAACGGCGTGCGCTCCGAGCTGTGCGAGGATTGCCAATCCCGGATTGACCGCAATCCGCTGCGCGTGCTCGACTGCAAAAACGAAAAGTGCAAAACATTGACCAAAGACGCTCCATCCATTCTGGATTACTTGAGCGAAGAGTCGGCGGCTCACTTCGAAGCCGTGAAAGACTACCTGACTGCGCTCGACATTCCGTACCATGTCAACCCGCGTCTGGTTCGCGGACTGGACTACTACACACTGACCGCTTTTGAAATCAAGATGGCGGAAATCGGCGCGGTGGAAACGCTTTGCGGCGGCGGACGCTACAACGGTCTGGTCGCGGAGCTGGGCGGCGACGACATGCCGGGAATCGGCTTCGCGCTGAGTATCGAGCGCTTGCTGCTGGCCCTGGAAAAGCAGGGCGTGCAGTTGCCGATTACCGGCGGGATCGACTGCTTCGTCGTCGTGCAGACGCCGGAAGCGAAAAAAGGCGCGTTTATTCTCGTCGACCAACTGCGTCAGGCGGGCGTGGCCGCTGAGCTGGACTATCTCGACCGGAAAATGAAGGCGCAGCTCAAGCAAGCGGATCGGCTGTCTGCCCGTTTCACCGCGATCATCGGAGAGTCCGAGCTGGCAAACGGCACGGTTGTCCTGAAGGAAATGGCAACAGGCGAGCAGCAGGAGATCAAGCAGGACGAATTTATCTCTGTCCTGGCGGCAAAAGTACAACAAGCAAACTAACAAAACCAACAAACCAAAAGTGGGGGAAATCATCATGTCTTGGCAATATCGCACCGTACATTGCGGTGAAGTGACAACAGCACATGTAGGGCAGGAAATCGTACTGAACGGCTGGGTGCAAAAGCGCCGCGACCTCGGCGGGGTCATTTTCATCGACTTCCGCGACCGCACAGGGATCGTGCAAATCGTCTTCAATCCGGAGCACAACAAGGCAGCGTGGGAAGCCGCTGACAAAGTGCGCAGCGAGTACGTGCTGGTGGTAAAAGGAAACGTCGTGAACCGCGCGCCGGAAGCCGTCAATCCGAAGCTGAAAACGGGTGAAGTCGAAGTTCACATCTCCGAAATCCAAATTTTGAACGACGCCAAAACGCCTCCGTTCCAAATCGAGGACGACATCGACGTCGATGAACAGGTTCGCCTGAAATACCGCTACCTCGACCTGCGCCGTCCGGAAATGCAGCGTTCCTTGATTCTGCGCAGCAAAGCGGCAAAAGCATTCCGCGACTACCTCGACGAGAACGGCTTCGTGGAAGTGGAGACGCCGATGCTGACCAAGAGCACGCCAGAGGGCGCGCGCGACTACCTCGTGCCATCCCGCGTGCATCCAGGCGAGTTTTACGCGCTGCCGCAATCGCCACAGTTGTTCAAGCAGCTTCTGATGGTATCCGGTCTGGAGCGCTATTACCAGATCGTGCGCTGCTTCCGCGACGAAGACTTGCGCGCTGACCGCCAGCCTGAGTTCACCCAGGTGGACATCGAGACGTCCTTCCTATCGATGGAAGAAATTTTGCCGATGATGGAAAAAATGGTCGCGCACGTGTTCAAGCAAACGATCGGCGTGGACGTTCCGACGCCGTTCCCGCGCCTGACTTACGCGGAAGCGATGGCGCGCTACGGCTCCGACAAACCGGACGTGCGCTTCGGCATGGAACTGACAGACGTATCCGACCTGGTTGCGACAAGCGACTTCAAAGTTTTCGCAAGCGTTGTCGCTGGCGGCGGACAAGTAAAAGCGATCAACGCCAAAGGCTGCGGCCACTACTCCCGCAAAGAAGCGGATGACCTGCAAAAATTCGCGGCCCGCTACGGCGCGAAAGGTCTTGCGTACATGGGCTTCAAGGACGGCGAAGTAAAAGGCCCGATCGCCAAGTTCTTTAAAGAAGAAGAGATCAACGAACTGAAAAAACGCCTCGAAGTCGAAGAAGGCGACCTGCTTTTGTTCGTGGCCGACAAGCCAAAAGTCGTCGCGGACGCATTGGGCGCCTTGCGCTCCAAGCTCGGTGCGGAACTCGGCCTGATCGACCAGAGCAAGTTCGCGTTCCTGTGGGTCGTCGACTTCCCGCTGGTCGAGTGGGATGAGGAAGCAAAACGCTACGTGGCGCTGCACCATCCGTTCACTCGTCCAAAAGACGAAGACCTGCACCTGTTCGACACCGATCCGGGCCAAATCCGTGCGCAAGCGTACGACATGGTACTGAACGGCTACGAGCTGGGCGGCGGTTCCATGCGGATTTTCAAACGCGACGTGCAGGAAAAAATGTTCAAGGCACTCGGCTTCACACAAGAAGAAGCGCATGAACAATTCGGCTTCCTCCTGGATGCATTCGAGTACGGCACGCCTCCGCACGGCGGTATCGCGCTCGGCCTGGACCGTCTGATTATGCTGCTGGCTGGCCGCACCAACCTGCGCGAAGTCATCGCGTTCCCGAAAACGGCTAGCGCAAGCGACCTGATGGTCAATGCGCCAGATGTGGTAGCGCCAAAGCAACTGACAGAGCTGTCTATCGCCACGCTGGCAAAAGAAGAAGAAAAGGTAGAAGCGTAATCGACTTGCGCAACTGCATTGCTCTTTGATACATTGGTAATACTAGCTACAAGCCCTGCGATGTTCGTGACATCCGATAGTTTTGAGCCACAAAGTTTGTCTCGGGAGTTTTTCGTCCGCAATTGTAAAGGCATGCCTCCGTCGAGTGGACGTCTGCAACAGTTGGGCAAGACACCCACCTGCGATTAGCAGGTTCAAAACTAAGGAGCTACACGGCATAATGGGGCTCCTTTTTTCTTTGTGATTCCTACTTTTCCGATTGACTATCATTTTACTTGCGAATGAAAGGTGAAACCTACGATGCTTCATCAATTTTCCCGTTGCGAATTGGCCTTCGGTCCCGAAGGTTTGGAAAAAATGAAAAACAGCCGCGTCGCCGTTCTCGGTGTCGGCGGCGTCGGCTCCTTCACAGTGGAAGCGCTGGCCCGTACAGGTGTCGGCAAGCTTGTGCTCGTGGACAAGGATGTGGTTGACATCACCAACATCAACCGTCAAATTCACGCGACGCTCCACACGATCGGACAGAAAAAGGCAGAGCTGATGAAAGAGCGGATCGCCGCGATCAATCCGGAATGCGAAGTCGTGACGCTCAACATGTTTTACAACGAAGAGACGGCCGAGCAACTGTTTGCCCACGAGTTCGACTACATCGTGGACGCCATGGATACGATGTCGGCCAAGCTGCATCTGATCCAGGAAGCGAAGCGCCGCCATATTCCCATCATCTCCAGCATGGGGGCCGCCAACAAGATGGACCCGACCCGTTTTGAGGTCGCGGA
The DNA here is from genome assembly GCF_058788915.1 of Brevibacillus sp. FW301-21C12A. NCBI lineage: Bacteria > Bacillati > Bacillota > Bacilli > Caryophanales > Paenibacillaceae > Brevibacillus > Brevibacillus sp. FW301-21C12A. Next base: position 32,364 of record NZ_JBYTBG010000009.1, on the reverse strand, counting down.
TATTTCCCAGACGAGCTATGACCCGATTGCCAAGGTCATTCGCCGCGAACTGCGCAAAAAAGGCATTTATAAAGGCGTCAAGGTGGTTTACTCCAGAGAGATTCCGGTGACCGTTCGCACAGATGTGCGGGAAAAAATCGTGTCCAACCCGAACTCCCCGATCAGCAAAGTGCGGCAGCCTCCAGCGAGCAACGCTTTTGTTCCATCCGTAGCTGGCCTGATTCTGGCCAGCGTCGTCGTGCGTGACCTGTTGGACTGGCAGCCCGTAAAAGGATAGGATAGCATGAACGATCTGTTTTCGTATGCCTATGACCAAGAAGGGGGCCGCAAGCAAAAGCCGCTCGCTGCGCGCATGCGGCCCAAGACGATTCAGGAAGTGATCGGCCAATCGCACATTTTGGCGCCGGGCAAGCTGCTGCGCCGGGCGATTGAAGCCGATCAAGTGTCGTCGCTCATTTTTTACGGTCCGCCCGGCACGGGAAAGACGACGCTGGCCAAAGTGATTGCCCGCACCACCCGGACGCATTTTTCCGAGCTGAACGCGGTCACGGCAGGGGTGGCGGACATCCGCAAAGTCGTGGACGCAGCGAAAGAGCGGCTCGTGATGGACAACCAGCGGACGACGCTGTTCGTCGACGAGATTCACCGCTTCAACAAGTCCCAGCAGGACGCGCTTCTTCCTTACGTGGAGGAAGGAACGATCATTTTGATTGGCGCCACGACGGAAAATCCGTATTTCGAGGTCAATCCGGCCTTGCTGTCGCGCTCGCAAGTGTTTGCCCTGCAGTCGCTGTCGCATGAGGAGCTGCAGCAGGTGATGGAGCGGGCGCTGAACGATGAAGAAAACGGATTGGCAGAACTGTCTGTCACCGTGACGAAGGAAGCGGCCGAACACTTGATCCAGTACGCGGAAGGAGACGCCAGACGGCTGTTGAACGCCTTGGAGCTGGCGGTGACGACGACGCCTCCTGGTCCGGACGGCGGCGTGACGGTGACCCTGGACGTGGCCGTCGAGTCCATCCAGCGGCGCGCTGTTCGCTACGACAAGAGCGGCGACAATCATTACGATACGATTTCGGCTTTTATCAAATCCATCCGCGGCTCTGACCCGGATGCCGCGTTATATTGGCTGGCGAGGATGATTGATGCGGGAGAAGATCCCCGTTTCATTTCGCGCCGACTGGTGATTTCGGCTTCCGAGGACATTGGAAATGCGGACCCGCAGGCGATCTCGGTTGCGGTGGCCTGCTTTCAGGCGGTAGAATTGGTGGGGATGCCCGAGGGACGAATCCCTCTGGCCCAGGCAACGACGTATTTGGCTACGGCTCCGAAAAGCAATGCTGCCTACAACGGAATCAACTCGGCGCTGGCCCGGATTCGGACGGACGGCCACAAGCAGGTTCCGATTCATTTGCGAGATTCGGCGTACAAGGGCGCAGCCAAGCTGGGACACGGTCAGGGATATTTGTACCCGCACGATTACCCGTATGGATATGTGCCCCAACAGTATCTGCCTGACGGTGTGAATTATTCGTTTTATCAGCCAAAGGATTTTGGCTATGAGCGGCATATCCGGCGCTTTCAGGAAGAGCGGCAAAAGCTGGATGCTCGCGGATTGCCGAAGAAAAACTCCCCCGAGTAAGAGGGGGAGCCAAACATCAGGTGCGGACGTCTCCGCCGGGTTTGTTCGGCAAATCGCCGTTTTCATTCGGCTGTTTGCTCTGTTCGCTTGCCCCGTAGCGGGCTTTGTGGGCAATGGTGCCCGCAGGCTGGTCGTACAAGGTGTCGGACGGGTGGTTGCGTCCTCGTTCCGAGCGTTTGTTCGTTGCCATTTTAATTTCACCCCCCAAGATGCTAGTGTGTCCCAGGACGCCCAAGTCATGTAGGCTAAGGGAGTGGGTAAACACAAGAATAAGAGGAGAGTTGCTACGTGAAGATTTCTACGAAAGGACGCTACGGACTGACAATCATGATGGAGTTGGCCAACCGTGTAGGAGAGGGACCGACCTCCTTGCGCAGCATTGCCCAGAAGCACGAATTGTCCGAGCATTACTTGGAGCAGTTGATTGCGCCTTTGCGCAACGCAGGATTGGTAAAAAGTATTCGCGGAGCCTACGGCGGCTACGTTTTGGCAAAACAACCGGATGAAATCTCCGCAGGGGATGTCATTCGCGTACTGGAAGGGCCGATCAGCCCAGTTGAGTTTGCGGAGGAAGAGGACCCGGCGAAGCGCCATTTGTGGCTGCGCATTCGCGACAGCATTTCGGCGGTGCTCGATGCCACCTCGCTGCAAGATTTGATTAGCTATGAAGACGACGGGCATACCGATAACTATATGTTTTACATTTAAGCACGGCTACCAAGCCAGTAGAAGGTGACACAGTGTCTGACATGTTGTATTTTGACCACGCTGCTACGACTCCGGTGCATCCCCGCGTACTCGCGGCGATGACTCCGTACTTGACGCAAGTATTTGGCAACCCGTCCAGTGTCCACGCTGCCGGACGCGAGGCGCGCAAGGCACTGGAGCAAGCACGGGATGCGATCGCAAGCTTTATGGATGCCGATCCGCAATCGCTCATCTTTACCAGCGGCGGGACGGAAGCCGACAATATGGCGGTCATTGGCGGGGCGATGGCGCAGCGCGAACGAGGCCGTCACGTCATTACGACGCAAATCGAGCACCACGCCGTCCTGCACGCTTGCGAATATTTGGAGCAGGCAGGGTTTGAAGTGACGTATTTGCCTGTAGATAAGACAGGCTCTGTCCGGCTGGAAGATGTGAAGCAGGCTGTCCGACCGGATACCGTGCTCGTCTCGATCATGTACGGCAACAACGAGGTTGGAACGATTCAGCCGATTGAAGAAATCGGCGTTTTCCTGCAGGAAAAAGGCATTATTTTTCATACGGATGCCGTTCAGGCATTCGGCGTGCTGCCGATTCGCGCAAGACAGCTTCCTGTGGACATGCTCTCCGTGTCCGCGCACAAAATCAACGGTCCCAAAGGCGTAGGCGCCCTGTACCTCGGGCGCAAGGTGCCGGTTTCGCCGATCTTGCACGGCGGGTCGCAGGAACGCAAGCGCAGGGCAGGCACGGAAAATCTGGCGGGAATCGTCGGATTTGCCGAAGCGACAAAAGTAGCGACGGAGGAGATGGCAGACCGCGTTGCCAAATACGAGCAAATGAAGGCTGCCATGCGCGCGGTTTGGGAAGAGGCGGGAATCGCTTTCCACGTCAATGGACACCCGACAAACGTGCTGCCGCACATTCTCAATGTCAGCTTCCCGGGCGTACACACGGAAACGATGCTGATGAATCTCGATTTGGCGCGAATCGCAGCCGCCAGCGGCTCGGCGTGCACGTCAGGCTCCCTGGAGCTGTCGCACGTGCTCGTGGCGATGCAACTGGAAGACGAAATCGCCCGGTCCGCGATCCGCTTCAGCTTCGGCATTACGAACACCGTCGAGGAAGCAAGACAAGCCGCGCAGACAGTGGCGCAAATCGTCAATCGTCTCGTGCGCAGCAAGTAATGGAACACACGACAAACCAGCGAAAACCGCCCGGAAGCAGGAAAGTGCCTCCGAGCGGTTTTTTTGTGCAACCAAAGCTTCGCCAATCGCCTGGCACAGCCAAGTTTTATTGGTTTTTGTCTCGTGGAAAAAAATGGTTGATCGAACGGCTTCCAACCGTACCTGCCAAGCATACGTTACTACTGACGTCGGTTTTCCAAGGTGAGCATACATGTTTACGAACAAAGCTTCCGAGCTGCAAGCGAGAAAAATCGAGGCTCCGCTGTTCAGGGAGGCGGAGGCGATCAGGCAGCAAAAGCTGTTGAAGCCTGAAAATTGTCCTGACAGCGACGACGACGACCGTGACGTAAAGAAAAAGCAGATTGCAAGCATAGTTTGCAATCTGCTTTTGTTTTTCTAACCAATTTTTCTAATTATGTGGCACTTGTGGTTAATTGTGGATGACAATGATAAAATGAGTCTGTAGAACTATGTCAGAAGAACCAAATCTTTCGGCATCTTAAAGGAGAGGAAAATCATGATGGCCAGACGTTTCTCGATTCGCTACAAACTGGTGCTTACCATTCTCTTCCTGACCATGCTTCCGCTGATGGTAGTCGGGTATATCCAGTTTGAAAATGCTCGGAGTGCAGTCTATCGGTTGACTGTTTCCGACTTGCAATACATAACCAAAATGAAAGCGCGGGAACTGGCCCCTTACGTCCAGGCGACGACGCTCAATGACGGAAATAGACAGAAAATTGATGAAATCATTCGCGAGGTAGCCGACAGCTACTACAAGCCGAATGGCATGGTCGGCTACGCCTATATTGTCGATGAAACAGGGGTGCCGATCTTCCACCCTGACCCGAGCGTGCAAAATACGTCGCTTGCGGGCGAGGCGTTCATGCAGGAGATGCTGAGCAAGAAGAACGGCTGGCTGGAATACGAGTTCCAGGGAGCGACGAAGCTGGCCGTGTACGAGGCTTTGCCGAACGGATGGATTCTCGCCATCGGCAGCTATCAGGACGACTTGCTCGCGCCGATCGAGAGCAGCCGTCCGGTGATGTTTTTGTTGAATCTAATCAGCGCAATCGTGGCGCTCGCTACCGGAATTTTTATCGTCAACAGGCTCGTTCGTCCGTTGAAGGAGCTGGTAGCGGCGATGAAGATAGCCGAGGCAGGCGATCTGACCAAGCGGGCGACTGTCCGCTCGCGGGACGAGCTTGGCGAGCTGTCTGCGATGTACAACGAGATGATGGAAGTGTTCTGCAACATGTTGAGCGAGGTGCAGCGCGTGTCCCAGCAGGTGGCGGCCGCCTCCGAGGAAATGACGGCCAGTGCCGCAGAAAGCGCTCGCGCCGCGGAGCAAATCTCGCTCGCCTCCACAGAGATCGCGTCTGGCTCTGAGGCGCAAAAACAGACGGTAGCCGATACGACGCGGTTTTTGACGCGGATCGGCGGCGACATCCAGCAAATCGCGACCGCCACAGAGCGGGTCAATACCGATGCGACACAGGCGTTCCGCTTGGCGCAGGATGGCGAGGGCAAGCTGAAAGGGCTTGTGCAAGAGATGGACGAGATTACGACCCACGCCCGCAATACCGAGCAGGTCATCCGCGAGCTGGGTATGCAATCGGAAAAAATCATCGGGATCATTACGATCATCCGGCAAATTTCCGATCAAACGAACCTGCTGGCATTGAATGCGGCGATTGAAGCGGCACGCGCAGGCGAACAAGGGAAAAGTTTCGCCGTAGTCGCGCAGGAGGTGCGAAAGCTCGCGGAGCAGTCAGGGCATGCTGCAGAAGAGATTGCCTCCCTGATTCATACGATTCACACCGATATTTTGGCGGCCGTCCAGGCGATGGGGACGACGACAGAAGCGGTTCAGAAAGGACGAGGCGGCGTAGCCGTCGCAGGCGAGAGCTTCCAGCAAATTTTGGTCGCCGTCCAGGACGTCAGCCAGCAAGTGTACCGCATGAACGAGGCCGCGCAGGCCATTCACCGCGATACGCTCCGGCTCGTCGAACACTCCGAAAAAATCGCTGAGCTGGCGGATACGGCCGCGAAGGATACGCAGGAGGTAGCGGCCGCTTCCGAACAGCAGACTGCGACGACCGAGGAAATGACGGCAGCGTCCGAAACATTGGCCCAGATGGCGGAGCAGTTGTCAGAGCAAGTAAAACGCTTTACAATTTAAAACGTATGACTACGAGAAAAATCCACTTTAACAGGAAAAGTGGATTTTTCTGTTCGTGCCACTTTGCTCGTCTTTGAGCAGGCAAGAGAGGAGAGGGTGAGATGGAGGAGCAGCAATCAATCTCCCTGTTTGCGGAAACTTTTATTCGCGGCTATATGACACAAGAAATTTTTTACAACGAAGAAACGTGGTACGGCGTGATTCGTCTAAAAATAGAAGAGACGACGGAAGCGATCAAGGAATCGGACGTCATCATTGTCGGCAACTTCCCTCGTCCTCACCCGGACGAGCTGTACACGTTCTACGGCGAGTGGAAGACCCATGCGCGCTTTGGACAGCAGTACGTAGCCAAGCGCTACGAGCGGGAAACGCCGAAGACGTTGGCAGGCGTGGAGCGCTATTTGGCCAGCGGGCTGTTTCAAGGCATCGGCAAAAAGATGGCGAAGCGCATCGTGGAGCACCTTGGGGTAGATGCGTTGACGATTATTGCAGATCATCCGGAGCGGCTTGCCGAAATCCAGGGCATTTCCGAATCGCGCGCCAAGCTCATTTACGAGTCCGTCCTGGAGCATCGCTCGCTGGAGAGCGCGATGGTCTTTCTGTACGACTTCGGGATTGGCGTGAACATGGCGCTCAGGATTTACCAGACGTACAAGCTGGAGACGATGACGGTGCTCAAGGAAGAGCCGTACCGGCTGATTGAGGATATTACCGGAATCGGGTTCAAGCGGGCAGACGATATCGCCCGCGCGACAGGCATAGCGGCCTCATCGGAAGAGCGCGTAAAAGCGGCGGCCTTGTTCGTGCTGCAGGAGGCGTCCTATTCCGAGGGCCACGTCTATTTGCCCGTGGATGAGCTGTGTGAAAAGACGCTCCGCCTGTTGACGGAGTGCGGCGGGCACGCTTTTTCCGGCGAAGACATTACGCGCGCTGTCGAGGCTTTGTTTGTCGCGAGCAAAGTTGCCTGGGAGGACGAGCGCGTCTATTTGCCTTCCCTGTTTTTTGCGGAGCTGGGCTTGGCGAAAAGGCTGCGGCACTTCGCCCGGCGCGATTCGTTCGGATCGTTTCCGGCCTCCGAATTTTACCGGGCCCTGGGAGCCGTGGAGGACGAGCTTGGAATCAGCTATGCCCAGACGCAGCGGGATGCGATTGAACAGGCGATTACATCCGGGCTGATGCTACTCACAGGTGGACCGGGTACGGGCAAAACGACGGTGATTCGCGGGATTTGCCGCGTCTTTTCGCAGTTGCACGGACTGTCGCTCGACCTGAAAAAATACAACGAAGAAAATCCGTTCCCGATCCTGCTCGTGGCCCCGACCGGACGCGCTGCCAAACGGATGACGGAGACGACGGGCTTGCCTGCAATGACCATCCATCGGCTTTTGGGCTACAAAGGCGAGAGCTTCGAGCACGACGCCGAGCATCCGATTCGCGGCAGGCTGTTGATCGTGGACGAGATGTCGATGGTCGACATTTGGCTGGCGAACCAGTTGTTTCGCGCCGTGCCGGACGACATGCAGATCATCATGGTCGGCGACCCCGACCAGTTGCCGTCCGTCGGCCCGGGTAACGTGCTGCTCGACATGATCCGCTCCGGCCTGCTGCCGCTGGTGCAGTTGACGGAGATTTACCGCCAGGCCGAAGAGTCTACCATCATCCGGCTGGCGCATGATGTGCGCAAAGGACACGTTCCGGCCGATTTGCTCGATACGACCCCGGATCGGCGATTTTTCACAAGTTCGCCACAAGATGTCCCCGAAGCGGTGAAACAAATTTGCCTGGGAGCCGTAAAAAAAGGATATACGGCAAAAGATGTACAGGTTTTGGCACCTATTTATAAAGGAAATGCCGGGGTAAACCGGCTGAATGAAGAACTGCAGGAGCTGTTTAACCCGAAAACGCCACAAAAGCGCGAGGTGACGTTTGGGGACACGACTTTTCGCACAGGCGACAAAGTCCTGCAGTTGGTGAATAATGCCGAGGAACAGGTGTTCAACGGTGATATGGGTGAAATTGTTGCGATTTTTTTCCCGAATGAAAACGCAGAAAACCAGGAGATGCTGGTTGCTGCCTTTGACAATCGGGAAGTGGTGTACAAGCGTTCGGATTACCATCAACTGACGCTTGCCTACTGCTGTTCCGTACACAAATCACAAGGGAGCGAATTTCCGATCGTCGTGATGCCGTTCGTCAAAAGCTACTACCGGATGCTCAGGCGCAAGCTCGTTTATACGGGCATTACGCGGAGCAAGTCTTTTCTCATCATGTGCGGGGAGCCGGATGCGTTTCGCGCAGCCGTGGAAACCGACGAGGAAGGTGTGCGGTACAGCTTTTTGCAGGAGCGGCTGAAGCAGGAGTAAAGCTGGAACCATTTGCGCCGAATGGACATGCGCCTTTCGCCCGATACTAAAAGAGCGGAAGGGGGATGTCCCACATGCGCAAGGCAATGGATGCAGTCGGCTTGCCAGTAGTTTGCCTCCAAACCGGAGAGACGCTTGGCACCGTTCGTGACATTCTTTGCGACTCCACTTGGCATGTACGAGGAGTCTTGCTGAGCGAGCAGGGTTGGTTCCATTCAGGCACCTATATTCCTACCGAACAGATTCACGCGGTAGGGGAGTCCTGCCTTACCGTAACGGGGAAAGACGCGATCACGCCCTTGCCTCATCTCGCCGGTTTTGAACCTGTCGGCATCGTGACGGGAAAAACAAAGCTAAAAGGAAAAGCGGTCATTACCGCTTCCGGAGAACTTCTCGGCAGGCTGGAAGATGTTTACTTTTCAGCGAACTGGGAGAAACTTGTAGGGTACGAACTGTCTAACGGCTGGTTTGCAGATGTGACAGAAGGGCGCAAGCGCCTGTCTGCACCGGCTTCCGTCATCATCGGGGAGGAAAACCTGATCGTGCCGGACTTTGTTCGTAGCCAGGCGTGATAAGGGAGGAAAAGCGTGATGCGTGTCATTTGCCCGAACTGCAGTTCCAAAGACGTAGGGAAGATTGGAACCAATCAATACTACTGCTGGAATTGCTTTATAGAGATGAGCGTTTCCAACGAGCAGATTGCTTCTGTCTACCAGGTGGAGGAAGACGGGTCCTTGCATTCGCTCAACGATCTGTTTATTGAAGATCAAACCGTTTCCGCACAACTGAACATGTAGCTACTGCTCAATGCGGTAAAAACAACTGGAGGTGGCACGCTTGTTTACTCGAAGCCTTTTGCGCGTCCTTGCCACAAGCGGAATTGTGGCTGTCATCGGCTATTTGATGGCCCCGCGCCGCCGCAGTCGGTTTTCGCTGAATTGGAACCAGTTGCCCTTCTCCATGCGCGATGTGACGCGGATGATGAAGACGGGACGCAAGCTGATGCGTGCGGTTACCCGGTAACGAGAAGTGGCGGCAACAGGAACGTTCAGAAGCACCCGAACATAGGATGAGTTCGGGTGCTTTTTTTGTGCATGAAAAAACTCCGTCGCATCGAGGCGACGGAGCTTTGGAATACAGCTTAGTTTTGTTCGGCCAGTCGTTTTTGCTGCTGGCTTTTCATGCGTCCGATCAACAGCACGCCGACGACGACAGCGACGATGAACACCCATTTGACCCACGGGTACGCGGTGAAGAACGGCACCAGGAATTTTTCGGTTGTCACCATGCTTGCGGCCGTATAGGCGAGAACGCCAGCCCCGATGTAGATCACGATCGGGAAACGCTCCATGACTTTCAAAATCAGCGTGCTTCCCCACACCATGATCGGCACGCTGATGACCAGCCCGATGATGACGAGCAGAAAATCACCATGCGCAGCACCGGCAACGGCGATGACGTTATCGAGACCCATGACCGTATCGGCCACGATGATGGTCCAGATCGCAGCGCCAAGGCTTCCGCTTGCCTTCATGTTTTCGTGGCCATCATCCGAGACGAGCAGCTTGAGGGCAATCCACATCAGGATCAAGCCACCGACAAGCAGCAGACCAGGGATTTTCAGCAGCCAGACAACGGCCAGCGTCGCCAAAGCCCGGATGATAATCGCACCGACCGTTCCCCAGACGATTGCCTTTTTTTGCTGTTCGGCAGGCAGATTTCGCGCGGCCATCCCGATGACAATCGCGTTGTCCCCGGCCAACACGAGGTCGATGACGATGATGGCAAGCAGGGCGGACCAAAATTCAGGTTGCATTAATAATTCCATTTTCTCTTCCTCCTCCTCATCCTGTTTGAAAATAAAGCGAGTCATCCACCGGCCGTTTTCTCGATACCTCCTAATAGTGTGTGTAAAGGGAGACAAAAGAAAACGACCTTTCCCTGGACAGGCAAAGGTCGTTTGAAAACAAAAATAGACCTTTTACCTGTTAGGCAAAGGTCTTGCTTACAACATCCAAAAAGCATGTTGCCAACATAGCCGGGGATTTCTCCCGTAATGACGACTATGTTGCGAAAAAGCTACTCCCCTTTGGAGATATCCTCTTGTAACTCCATACTACTGCGGCGTATTCCGGGTGTCAATAGGTTACATGATTTTTGTGCGAAGAACACACCCTAATGGAAATGGAGAGGAGGTGTCCTTCGTGGATGAACTGCGCCGAAGCCGTCTGTTTGCTGCTGCGCTTTGGCTGATCGCGCTGCTCGTCATCGGCAACCTGCTGTGGATGCTTCGCCCGGTCCTTGCCCAGCTTTTTGCTCTTTTGGAGGAAGTGCTGATTCCCATCATCCTGGGCCTGGTCATTGCGTATTTGCTGCACCCGATTGTCGTGCTGCTGGAAAAAAGGAGAGTCCCACGGCTGATGGCCGTTCTGCTTATTTACGCATCGTTTGTGCTGGTCATCACGGTCGCTGTCATCAACGCCATCCCCGTTTTCACCAATCAGCTTGTGGAGCTGTCCGACGACTTGCCCCGGCTGATGGATTGGTACTACACGTGGATGAGCGAGTGGGAGGCGCACAAATACTTTTTGCCGGACAGCATCTCGCACGGGGTCGACCGGGTGATTATCCAGTCGCAGGAAGGGATGTCCCACTCTGTGACCAAGCTCGTCAACAACGCGCGCAATTCGCTTGGCAAGCTGTTCGCCTTCGCCATCGTTCCGTTTATCGCCTTCTATTTTTTAAAAGACATGAAGGCGCTGCATGAGACGGGCATGTCGATCGTGCCCAAGTCGTACCGCAAGCAGGTGCTGGTCGTCTTGCGGGACATCAACGAATCGCTCGGCAACTACATACACGGGCAGATGATCGTGGCCCTGGTCGTCGGCGTGCTGGCTTACCTCGGCTATTGGCTGATCGGCATGCCGTATCCGTTCGTGCTCGCCGCAGTCGTGTGCCTGACGAACATCATTCCTTACATCGGGCCATTGATCGGCGCTGCGCCTGCGATGGTCGTCGCCTTGACGATCTCGACGAAAATGCTGCTGTTCGTCATCGTCGTCAACCTCGTCATACAGGTGGTGGAAGGAAACATCTTGTCGCCCAACATCGTCGGACGCTCCTTGCAACTGCATCCGCTAACGATCATTGTGGCGCTGCTGGTCGGGGAGACGCTCGGGGGCATTATCGGCCTGATCGTGGCGGTGCCTGTGCTCGCCGTATGCAAGGTGGTCATTAGCCGAATCGCCGTCATGATGCATGAAAGTTGACATGGATCAGGAAAAAAATTTATAATACGAACAAATGAGTACAAGTGAGATCAATGAGGGAACGAGTACGTTGCAGACCTTCTACAGAGAGGGTGCTCCACGGTTGAGAGGGCGCTCAGAAGAAGTGCAACGGAAGGCTACTCCTAAGACCGGGCAAAAACCGGCGGGTTGGCACCGTTACATGCCCAAAAGCGACAGACTGTCCGCGCCTTTTGGCCTGCAATGGAGTCTGTAAGCAGGGTGGTACCGCGAGAAAAAACAGTTCTCGTCCCTGAGGGGATGGGAGCTTTTTTATTTATTTTTCTTAACAGAGGAGAATGCAGATGAAGAAGCTGACAGGCAATCAAATCCGCCAGATGTTCCTTGATTTTTTTGTAGAAAAAGGACATCGCATCGAGCCGAGTGCTCCGCTTGTTCCAATCGACGACCCGTCCCTCTTGTGGATCAACAGCGGCGTGGCGACGCTCAAAAAGTATTTTGACGGCCGCATCATTCCAGACAATCCGCGCATCACCAATTCGCAAAAATCAATCCGTACCAACGATATTGAAAACGTTGGCCGCACGGCTCGCCACCATACGTTCTTCGAAATGCTGGGCAACTTCTCTATCGGCGACTACTTCAAGGCAGAAGCGATTGAGTGGGCATGGGAGTTTTTGACCAGCCCGAAATGGATCGGCTTTGATCCGGAGCGGCTCTCCGTCACCATTCACCCGGAAGACGAAGAAGCGTTTGAGCTGTGGAACAAAAAAATCGGCATTCCGGAAGAGCGCATCATCCGTCTGGAAGGCAACTTCTGGGACATCGGGGAAGGTCCGAGCGGTCCGAATACGGAAATTTTCTACGACCGCGGAGAGGAGTTCGGCAACGATCCGAACGATCCGGAGCTGTATCCGGGCGGCGAAAACGAGCGTTACCTCGAAGTGTGGAACCTGGTGTTCTCCCAGTTCAACCACAACCCGGACGGCACCTACACGCCGCTGCCTAAGAAAAACATCGACACCGGCATGGGGCTGGAGCGGATGGCCTCCATTCTCCAGGGCGTGGACAACAACTTCGAAACAGACCTGTTGTTCCCGCTGATCGAGCAAACGAGCGCGATCTCCGGCGTGAAGTACAAGACAAGCCCAGAGCTGGACGTAGCGCTGAAAGTCATTGCGGACCACGCGCGCACGGTCGTGTTCGCGATCGGGGACGGAGCGCTTCCTTCCAACGAAGGCCGCGGCTACGTCATCCGCCGTCTGTTGCGCCGCGCTGTGCGCATGGGCAAAAAGCTCGGTGTGGAGAAGCCGTTTCTGTACAGCCTGACCGAAACAGTCGGCAAAATGATGGGCGAATTTTACCCGGAAGTTGTGCAAAAGCGCGAGTTCATTGAAAAAGTGATCCGTGCGGAGGAAGAGCGCTTCCACGAGACGCTGAACGACGGACTGGCGATCCTGTCCGAGATGGTGAAGGCGGCAAAAGAAAGCGGCCAATCGCAACTGTCCGGTCAAGATGTGTTCAAAATGTACGACACATACGGCTTCCCGGTCGATCTGACAGAGGACTTCGCGAACGAGCAAGGTCTGACAGTGGATCGCGACGGCTTCGAGCAAGCGATGGAGGAGCAGCGCGAACGTGCGCGTGCAGCCCGTCAGGACGTGGACAGCATGCAAATCCAGGGGGGGCCGTTGTCCGAATTGACGGTTACAAGCGAGTTTGTTGGTTATACTGAATTGGTAGCAACAGGAAAAGTAGAAGCGATTATTTTGGACAACCAGTTGGCTGACGAAGCAGAAGAAGGCCAAACGGTACAGGTCATTCTCGACCAGACGCCATTCTACGCTGAAAGCGGCGGTCAGATCAACGACGAAGGGTACTTGCTCTCCGATTCTGTCAAAGCGCGCGTGACAGATGTGCAAAAAGGGCCAAAGGGCCAAAACGTTCACTCTGTCATCATCGAAGCAGGCACACTGCGCAAAGGCGACACTGTTCGCGCGGAAGTAAACCGCGAAGCTCGCCTGGCGATTACGAAAAACCATACAGCGACACACTTGCTGCACCAGGCGCTCAAAGACGTATTGGGCACGCACGTCAATCAGGCAGGTTCCCTCGTGGCACCGGAGCGTTTGCGCTTTGACTTCACGCACATCAGCGCGATCACGCCGGAAGAGTTGGAGCGCATCGAAGCGATCGTCAACGAAAAAGTGTGGGAAAACCTGGCTGTCGAAATTTCCAACAAGCCGCTGGCGGAAGCCAAAGCAATGGGCGCGATGGCGCTGTTTGGCGAAAAATACGGCGACATCGTGCGCGTGGTCAAAGTCGGCGACTACAGCCTGGAGCTTTGCGGCGGATGCCATGTCAATAACACGGCCGAAATCGGACTGTTCAAGCTGGTCAGCGAAAGCGGCATCGGCGCGGGTACGCGACGGATCGAAGCTGTGACCGGACGCGGGGCTTACCAGTTCCTCAACCAGCAGTTCACGACGCTCAAAGAAGTGGCTCACGCACTGAAAGCACCTGTGCTGGCAGAAGCGCCTGCGCGCGTGGAGAGCTTGCAGCAGCAACTGAAAGAGGTTCAGCGTGAAAACGAATCGTTGCGTGCCAAACTGGGCAACATCGAAGCGGCATCCCTGACCGATCAACTGAAGCAAGTAGACGGCATGAACGTGCTCGCTACCCGCGTATCGGCTTCTGACATGGACAACCTGCGCGGCATGGTGGACGAGCTGAAAAACAAGCTCGGCTCCGCAGTGATCGTGCTCGGCTCCGTCGATGGCGAGAAGGTCAATCTCGTGGCTGGCGTCACCAAAGACCTGATGGATCAAGGCATCCACGCCGGAAAAATCATCAAGGAAGTGGCAACCCGTTGCGGCGGCGGCGGCGGCGGTCGTCCTGACATGGCGCAGGCGGGCGGAAAAGATCCTTCCAAGCTGCAAGAGGCATTGGATGCGGTCGCGGAGCTGGTCAAAAGCCAGGCCGTAGCGAAATAGCCGATTCCCGCCAAGAAATTTGCAAAATCGACAAGGAGTAGGTTGCATCCGAGTCGAATACAGTAAGGAAGCGAAAAGTCCATACAACCTTTAAGTCTTGAAGGAAATCGAGGTGTTGATTGTGAGTTCGTTGGATAATACCATGAAATTCACGGTGCCCAAGGAAGCGAATACGGCGGATGTGCAGGCAACATTGACAGAGGTGTACAAAGCCCTGCAGGAAAAAGGATACAACCCGATCACCCAGATCGTCGGTTACTTGCTTTCTGGCGACCCGGCGTTTATCCCTCGCCACAACAACGCGCGCAGCCTGATTGGCAAACTGGAACGGGACAAAATCATAGAAGAGTTGGTGACCGTTTACTTGTCCGAGCGCAAGTAGACCTTGAACATGACGAGATTGATGGGATTGGATGTAGGCGACAAGACGATTGGCATCGCGGTCAGCGATGAGCTGGGGTGGACCGCCCAAGGGGTGGAAACGATCAAGCGGCAATCAAAGGAAAAAGATTTGGCCCGCATCCAGGAATTGGTAGCGCACTATCAAGTAGGTGCTTTCGTAGTAGGATTGCCGAAAAACATGAATGGCACAATCGGACCGCGCGCCGAGATGTGCCAGGCATTCGGCAAGCTTTTGGAGGAACGGACATCTCTTCCTGTCCACATGTGGGACGAGCGATTGACGACGATGGCAGCGGAGCGCATGCTGATCTCTGCGGATGTCAGCCGTCAAAAGCGCAAGACAGTAATAGACAAAATGGCGGCCACATTGATCCTGCAAGGATTTTTGGACGCGAAATCGAGGTGACCCAAAGTGAGTGAAGAGATGATGGAAGAATTCGAAGTAGGCGACGTGATTGCCCTGACAGAAGAGGGAACGGAGGAGCCGCGCGATTTTCGGATCATGTACATTTTTGATATCGAGGACCGCAGCTACCTGGTGCTCGTTCCGGTCGATCAGGAGGAAGAAGAAGAGTACGAGGTTCACTTCCTGCGCTACGACGGTACGGACATGCTGCAGCCAATCGAAGACGATGAAGAGTGGGAGCAAGTAGAAGCGACCTTCGAAACGTTGATTGCTGATTTGGAGAAAGACGGGATTTAACATTTGGAGAGGGGGCGCATGCCCTCTCTTTTTCCTATCAAAATAACTGTTTTGTAAACGAAAACAAACAGATAGGAGAAAGCGAAATGGATATCACGGGCGCATCCGGCTCCGAATTGATTTGGGAAAAGTACAAGGAAGCCGAAAAACGGTTGAAAGAGCTTGAAAATTCAATCGAATGGTTCAAAGTTTGCTTCGATACCGCGTACGAAGGCATTACGATCGTGGACGAGCGCGGCTACATACGAATGATGAACGATGCGTACTGCCGCTTTATCAGTGTGCGCAAAGAAGATGTCGTCGGGCGTTATGTGGAGGAAGTGATCGAAAATACGCGTTTGCCGGTCGTGCTGCAAACAGGGATACCGGAGCGAAACCAGGCGCATCGGCTGCTCGGCCAGGACATGGTCGTACACCGCATCCCGATCTGGAAGGACAACAAGGTCATCGGCGCAGTCGGCATGCTGATTTTTGAAGGCGTGTCGGAGCTGTACAAAATTTTTGAGCGCATGCAAATCTTGCACGAGAAAATCGGCGACAACCGGATCGTGTTCGAATCGCCGAAGCCGAAAAGCAACAAAGTCACCTTTGACCAGATCATCGGAGAAAGCGAGTCGATTGCCGAGGCGAAAAAAATCGCCCGCCGCGCCGCACAAACGTCCGCTACGATTTTGTTGACCGGAGAGAGCGGTGTGGGCAAGGAGCTGTTTGCCAAAGCGATTCATTATTTAAGCCCGTTTCAAAACGGACCGCTCGTGAGTGTCAATTGCGCCTCTATACCGGAAAATTTGCTCGAATCGGAGCTGTTCGGCTATGAAGAAGGCGCATTTACCGGCTCGCGAAAAGACGGAAAGCCAGGCAAATTCGAGCTGGCGAACAAAGGGACGCTGTTTCTCGACGAGATCGGGGACATGCCGCTGCACATGCAGGCGAAAATTTTGCGCGTGCTGCAAGAGCGGGAAGTAGAGCGGGTCGGGGGAACGAAGAGCATACCTGTCGATTTTCGCCTGGTGGCGGCTACCCATCGCTCCCTGGAGGAAATGGTGCGGGAGGGGACGTTCCGCAAAGACTTGTACTACCGCCTGAACGTCATTCCGATTCACATTCCGCCGCTGGCACAAAGAAGGACGGATATCCCGCTGTTGATCGCCGCCCAACTGCAAGCGATCAGCCAGAAAAACAACATGCCGGCAAAAGACATCGACAAGGAAGCGATGTCTTTGCTGATGAACTACGACTGGCCGGGCAACATCCGCGAGCTGGTCAATACGGTCGAGCGGCTCGTCACCTTGTCCGAGGACGATCGCATCCGGACGAGTGATTTGCCGGAAGTGTTTTTCGGCAAAGGGGCTTGGCGTGGCGAGCAGGAGCCAAGCGCGTCATGGAAGCAGCCTGTCTCGGTCAAGCGCGGCCAGCAGGATGAAAAAAAGCGCATCCTCGAAGTACTGCAGGAAATGAACGGCAACAAGTCCAAGACAGCGAAAAAGCTCGGCATATCCCGGGCGACGCTGTACAACAAGCTGAACAAGTATCAACTGGGTTAAGCGGTAAGCGGGCGGTCGCTGAAAAAAAGTGTCTAGACAATCGTTGTGTAATGTCTGGACACTTTTTGTATTTTCTGAACAGTCAGACTCAAAAAAGAAGCGGCGCGGCAACATCATCGTCTGCTGGCATGCAATGTGCTAGATAACGATAGTCAAAAGGCAGCGCTTGCGCTCCGGGGGAAGCGGGGACTTTCGGCGGCTTCAGGCTTGGGAATGCCAGCTTCGTCAAGGAAACTTTTCGCAACCGCTGCCAGCGCGAACAAATGACAGAGGGGGAAGCATATGGCGGATACACCTGTAATCGGCATCATCGGTCTTGGCAATATGGGAATGCCCATGGCGACCAATTTGGTACAAGCGGGCTATGAAGTGTACGGCTTCGACGTCAATGCGAAGGCGGAGCTGGAATTTGCAGCCGTCGGCGGAAAGACGGGCTTGACGGTCGCGGAGGTCGTGCAAAAAACAGACGTCATTCTCACCAGCCTGCCTTCGCCGGACATTGTTGAAAGCGTTTTTACAGGCCTGGACGGCATCCTGGAACATGCGCGGGCCGGACAGACTGTAGTCGATACGAGCACAGTAACGCCCCAGTTGAACGAGCGGCTGGCACGGGCGAGCCAGGCAAAGGGAATCGGGTATTTGGCCGCCCCTGTCAGCGGCGGGGTTGTCGGGGCGAAAAACAGGACGTTGACGATTATGGTCGGCGGCCCGAAGGAGCTGTACGACAGCGTCTATCCGGTTTTTATGGCGCTCGGCCAAAATATTTTTCACGTCGGGGAACGAGTGGACAGCGGCACGGCGGTCAAACTCATCAACAATTTGCTGATCGGCTTTTACACGTCTGCGGTCAGCGAAGGGGTGGCGCTGGCAAAGCAGATGGGCCTCGACCTCGACCTGCTGTTTGACATTTTGAATGTCAGCTACGGGCAGAGTCGCATCTACGAGCGCAATTACAAAAGCTTCATTGCCCCCAACGATTTCGCGCCCCATTTCTCGTTGAATTTGCTGCTGAAAGACTTGCGGATCGCCCAGGAGATGGCGCAGCAGTCCGGCCTGTCCTTGCCGATCACGGCCGAGCTGCTCGCGATTTACGAGCAGTCGCAGGAAGCCGGCTTTGGCGAGCAGGATATGGCTGCCCTGTACGCCTACATCTGCCAGTCGCAAAGCGCGGTTCAATCGTAACCATTTACGGAGAGGAGAGTTTTTCATGACGACAACAGCGGTCAAACGCATCCGCAACTTTATTAACGGCGAGTGGATTCCGTCCAGCTCCGATCGCTTCGAAGCGGTTATCAATCCGGCCACGGGGCAAGTGATTGCCGAAGTCCCCCTGTCTTCCCGCGAAGACCTGGAGGCGGCGGTGAAGGCGGCGGAGGAAGCGTACACCTGGTGGCGAAAAACGCCTGTGCCCAACCGCACGCGCATTTTGTACCGCTACCATCAGTTGCTGGTGGAGCACGCCGAAGAGTTGGCGGTCATCATTACGAAAGAAAACGGCAAAAACATCAAAGACTCGCGCGGAGAGGTGCAGCGCGGCATTGAGGCGCTGGAAGTGGCTACCGCGACTCCTACGCTGATGATGGGGCAGGCGCTGCCGGAAATTGCCACGGGCATCGAAGGGGTCACGTACCGTTACCCGCTTGGGGTAGTGGCTGGCATTACGCCGTTCAACTTCCCGATGATGATTCCGCTGTGGATGTTCCCGCTCGCTCTCGCATGCGGCAACACCTTTGTGCTGAAGCCGTCCGAGCGCACGCCGCTTTTGGCTGAAAAGCTGGTAGAGCTGATGATGGAAGCAGGTCTGCCAAAAGGGGTGCTGAACATGGTGCACGGCGCCCACGACGTCGTCAACGGCATTTTGGAGCATCCCGCCATCAAAGCGATTTCTTTCGTCGGCTCCCAGCCAGTGGCGGAGTACGTCTACAAAACCGGAGCAGCCAATGGCAAGCGGGTCCAGGCTCTCGCCGGGGCGAAAAATCACGCGGTAGTCATGTCCGACTGCCACCTGGAGAAAACCGTGCAAGGAATCATCAACGGGGCTTTTGGCAGTGCCGGAGAGCGATGCATGGCAACTTCTGTCGTGTGTGTCATGGAGGATATTGCCGATGCGTTTATCGCCCGTCTCGTAGAGGAGGCGAAGCAGCTTTTGGCAGGCGATACGCTGGACGAATCGGCTTTTATCGCTCCGCTCATTCGCGATTCGCACCGCAAGCGGGCGCTCAGCTATATCGAGAGCGGCGAAGAGCAAGAAGCAAGCCTGCTGCTTGATGGCAGAAGCGTGATGCAGGAGCTGCCGGACGGCTACTACCTCGGGGCGACCATTTTTGAAGGGGTCACGCCGGAGATGAAGATTTGGCAGGACGAAATCTTTGCCCCGGTCTTGAGCATCGTCCGGGTGAAAAGCCTGGATGAAGCGATCGAGCTGGCGAACAAATCGAATTTTGCCAATGGAGCCGTACTCTACACCACCTCTGGCGAAAACGTGCGCCATTTCCGCGAAAATATTGATGCCGGCATGATTGGCGTGAATGTCAACGTGCCTGCGCCGATGGCGTTTTTCACCTTTGCTGGCAACAAAGCGTCGTTTTACGGGGATTTGGGCACGAACGGAACAGATGGCGTCCAGTTTTTCACCCGCAAAAAAACGGTGACCGCCCGCTGGTTCTGATTTGTCTAAAGAAACGGATCAGGGGGCGAGCGCAGCGTTTGCCCCCATTCAAGGAGGGAGCCGTCATGGCGTTTCATGAACTGTTGATGCCGCAGCGCATCGTCTACGGGCAAGGAAGCTTTGCCGAGGTCGGCCAGGAAGCGCGGCGACTGGGGCAAAAAGCATTGTTGATTAGCGATCCGGTGATGGAAAAGGTGGGCAATGTAGCTGCCTGCGAAGAGCACTTGCAGGCGCAGGGCCTCGTTTGCGTCACCTATGCGAAAGTGGATTCAGAGCCGACGGACATTCATCTCGCGGAAGCGCTGGCCCTCTGCCGGGACGAACGGTGCGACGTGATTGTGGCCGTAGGGGGCGGGAGCTGCCTCGATACGGCAAAAGCAGTCGCTTTGCTGATGACCAATGAAGGGCAGATCGCGGAGTACGTCGCCAAAGCCAAAACGGTTGTCAATAAGCCGCTGCCGCTGATTGCCGTGCCGACGACCGCAGGCACAGGCTCGGAAGTGACGAAAATGACCGTCATTACCGATACGGCCCGCCAGGTGAAAATGATGCTCGCAGACCCCGCGCTGCTGCCGCACGCGGCGATTGTCGATCCGCTGTTGAGCGTGTCCTGCCCGCCGAATGTTACGGCAGCGACAGGAATTGATGCCCTCTGCCATGCGATTGAAGCCTACCTCTCCCGGCGCGCCCAGCCAGCTACCGACATATGGGCAAGGACGGCGATTGAGCTGATCGCCACCCATTTGCGGCGCGCGTACGAAGACGGAGCGGACTTCGAGGCCCGGGACAAGATGGCGTTTGCCTCGATGCTGGCTGGCGCCGCCTTTTCCAATGCGTCTGTCGCGCTCGTGCACGGCATGTCCCGGCCGATCGGAGCCGTTTTCCACGTCCCGCACGGCATCTCAAACGCGATGCTCTTGCCTGCCGTGCTGGCCTATACAAAAGAGGCGGCAGTGGGCAGGCTCGCCGAAATCGGAAGGCTGATGCAGCCGGAAATCAAAGCGCTTTCTGACGAGCAGGCGGCAGAAGCGACAATCGAAGAGATCAAGAGCTTGTGCCTCGATTTGCACATTCCGAGCTTGCGCCATTGGGGAATTGACCAGCAGGCCTTCCAGAAGGCCGCGCCCAAGATGGCTGTGGACGCTTTGGCGAGCGGAAGTCCGGGTAATAATCCGAAAATTCCTACAGTTGAGGAGATTGTCCGGCTGTATCACATTGCCTATGACTACGATTTTCGCGGCAAGCTACAAAATGCGTGAGGAGATGAGGGCATGCTGCTCAGCTTTTTCGGCTTGATAATTGGATTAGGTCTGCTCATCTTTTTGACGATGCGCGGCATCAACATCATCGTCGCGGCCATCGTGTGCGCTGCCGTGGTGGCGGCAAGCGGCGGGCTGGGACTGGAAGAAGCGATGTCGACCCATTACATGGACGGGTTCACGGGCTTTTTTAAATCGTGGTTTTTGACGTTTCTGCTCGGCGCTGTTTTCGGAAAAGTGATGGAGGACACGCAGGCAGCGAAAGCGATCGCCGACTGGGTACGGCGAAAGCTCGGAGCGGGTCGGGCCGTTTTCGCTGTCGTGGCGGCGTGCGCGATCATGACGTATGGGGGCGTCAGCGTATTTATCGTCGCCTTTTCTGTCTATCCGATTGCGGTAGCCTTGTTCAAGGAAGCCGACCTTCCGCATCGGTTCATTCCCGCCGCGCTCGTCTTCGGCTCGATTACGTTCACGATGACGTCCCCCGGCTCGCCGGAAATTCAAAACTTGATTCCGACCCAGTTTTTCGGGACGACGCCTGGGGCGGGCGGCTGGATCGGCGTCGCGATGGCGCTGTTGCTGATGGTGTCTGGCGGGCTTTACTTGAGCCGCGCCGTTGCGAAAGCGGTGAAAAACGGCGAAGGCTTCGGATATACGTACGACCCGAAATCAGCCGGCTCGGCAAACGAGGAAGTCGCGGCGACCGCCGCAGAAGCAGCCGAGACGAAGCTGCCGCCTATTTTGCTGGCAATAGCTCCGCTCGTCCTCGTTGTCGCAGCGCTCAACCTATTGTCCTCTTACATTTCCACTACTTCCGCCGTTTTGATCGCGCTTTTGATCGGGATATTCGCCGGGCTTGTGCTGATGAACAAATACGCGAGACATTACTGGGCGATGTTTGCCAAAGGGACAGAAAACGCCCTGATCGCCACGGCCAATACGTGCGCGGTCGTCGGCTTCGGAGCTGTGGCGGCGAAGGTCCCTGCTTTTAGCGCGATTGTGGATACGCTCGTGGGGCTGGAGGGCCTGGAATACGTGAGTCTGGGCCTGTCTGTCACGCTGATTGCCGCGATCACAGGCTCTGCCTCCGGTGGCTTGGGCATCGCCCTGCCGATTTTGGCGCCGATCTACATGAGCCAAGGTCTGGACCCGGGAGCCATGCATCGCATCTCTGCGCTCGCTTCCGGCGCTCTCGACTCGCTGCCGCATAACGGATACATCGTGACGACTGTGCGCGCGGTCTGCCATGAAACCCATCAGCGGGCCTATCGACCGATTTTTGTGTTGAGTGTCGTCATCCCGTTTGCCGTCCTTTGCCTGGCTATCGTTTTGTACATGATGTTTACTTGAGAGAAAAGTTCAAAAGTGTGCTGCAAGCGCTGCTACCGGGCAGCGCTTTTTTTGAGTGGAGAGTTTTCGCTACCATTCCTGATCTTTTGTCTTTTTTCGCCAAAAAACCGTATGCAGTGACAGCGAATGACAGCTCTTGTATAATAGACAGGATGGAGAGAAGAGACCCTAAAGGGAGGATTTCTAGCTTGAAACCAATGTCAGCGAAGCCTGATTTCAGATCAGACAGACCTGCTGCGTACCGGCGCAGGAGAGGCGGCCGGATTGTCATGTGGCTGGTAGCCTTGTTTCTCATCGCCATCGTGGCTGCCGGGGGAGCAGCGTGGTATATGTACGAAGGACTGCAACCCGTAGACGGACCGCAAACGGCCAAAAACGTGACGATTCCCACTGGTTCTTCCGTGCGGGAAATCGGCAGATTGCTGGAAGAGCAAGGGCTGATCCGCAATGCCGATCTGTTCCAGTACTACGTGAAGTACAAAGGCGTGGCCCCGCAACTGAAGGCAGGCGAGTACCAGTTTACAACAGGACAAGCCATTGACGATATGCTCACGGCGATGGCAGAGGGAAAAACGGTAGTGAACGCAGCGCGTTTTACCATCCCGGAAGGCTGGAACATTGAGCAGATTGCCGAACATCTGGACAAGGAAGGCATTGTCGAGAAAGCAGCTTTTCTGAAAGAAGTGAACGAAGGAGAATTTCCGGAGTACGAATTTGTGGCGCAGATTCCGAAAAACAAGGATCGCAAGCACCGTCTCGAAGGGTATTTGTTCCCGGAGACGTACGAGGTGGACAAGGACGCCACTGCGCATGAAGTCGTCTCGCGGATGCTGGCCCAATTCGAGAAAGTATGGCAGCCGCAGTGGACAGAGCAGCTCAAACAGCGCGGACTGACGCTCGATGAGGCGGTCAGCCTCGCTTCCATCGTGGAACGGGAAGTGACGGTAGACAAGGAGCGGCCGCTCGTCGCCGGCGTGTACTACAACCGCATCCGCGATAAATGGCCGCTGCAGGCCGACGCCACCGTGCAGTTTATTTTGGGCAAGCAACGCGATCGGCTGACGTATGAAGATTTGAAGGTGAAAAGCCCGTACAACACGTACCTGAACCCGGGCTTGCCGCCGGGACCGATTGCCAATCCGGGCAGAGCCTCACTGGAAGCGGTTGTCAATCCCGCACAGCACGACTACTTTTTCTACGTCACGAAAAAAGACGGAACCTCGGAGCATTACTTCTCCAAAACACTTTCTGAGCACAACGCAAATGATGCAAAAAGCAGGGGAAACTAACCAGGTTTCCTCTGTTCTTTTTGGCGAGGTATGCTATAATAATGCGGTTGTAACGAAAGAGGAGTGAAATCATGATAACCAATCCCGCAATCGACGACTACGTGTCGGGCCTGGTTCCGGCGCGATCGCCGCTTCTGGCGCGACTGGAACAGGAAGCTGCCGAAGAAAATATTCCGATCGTTCAGCTTGCTTCCGCTCAGGTGATGAGAATGCTGCTTTTGCTGCATCGCCCCCAATCGATTTTGGAGGTAGGTACAGCGATCGGCTATTCGACCATTTGGCTTGCCGAAGCAGCACCACAGGCGCGGATTGTCACGATGGACATAGATGAAGAACGCCTGGCGCGGGCACGGGCCAATGTAGCGGAAGCGGGCTGCGCGGACCGGGTTGAAATCCTGTCGCGCGACGCGACGCTTGGACTGCCTGATTCCTATCAGTTTGACTGCCTGTTTATCGACGCGGCCAAAGGACAGTATCGGGCGTTTCTCGATTTGTACTTGCCCCTGCTCCGGGAGGGGGGACTTGTCATCAGCGACAACGTCCTGTTCCGCGGATTGGTGGCGACGCCAGACGAGGCAGGCAAAAGACAACGGCCGATGGTGGACAAGCTGCTCGCCTTCAACGCGCATTTGGCAGAGCGGCAGGATTTGGAGACGACGTTCATACCAGTAGGGGACGGACTGGCTGTCAGCTTGAAGAAACGCATGCAGCCGTAGGGTGATTTCGTTAGAAGCAGCATGAGGAAGGGGACATGTGGCATGGGTAACCCCGTATTGATTGGGGTAGCAGGAGGCAGTGGTTCGGGAAAGACCACGGTGGCAAAGGAGCTGTATCACCAGTTCCGCAACGATAGCGTGACGATGATCGAGCAAGATTCGTACTACAAGGATCAGAGCCATCTGAGTATAGAAGAGCGCGCCTTGACGAATTACGACCATCCGCTTGCATTTGACAACGATCTGCTTTTGCACCACTTGCAGGAACTGCTGCAAGGACGGGCGATCCAAAAGCCGATTTACGATTTCAAGGTGCACAACCGCAAGAGCGAGCAAATCCAGGTAGACCCGAAGGACGTCATCATTCTCGAAGGGATGCTGATTTTAGAAGACGAGCGGATTCGCAATCTTATGGATATCAAGGTGTTTGTCGACACGGATGCGGATGTGCGCATCGTTCGCCGGATCGTGCGCGATATCGAGGAGCGCGGCCGTTCGCTGGATTCTGTGGTCAATCAATATTTGAATGTTGTGCGTCCGATGCACCTGCAGTTCATCGAGCCGACCAAGCGCTATGCGGATGTCATCATTCCCGAGGGCGGATACAACCGCGTGGCACTCGATCTTTTGTCGACGAAAATCAAAAACATCCTGTTGGAAAAACAGCAGCCAGCCAGGCTGTAGCATCCAATCCGGTTTTGAACGAAAGCACACTGCCAGTTGCAGTGTGTTTTTTGCATGGAAAAGTTTCTCGCCCGGCGATTCCGGCAATACTGGGAAAAAAAGGGCGGGGAGGGAAACGGCATGCAGCTTGATCGACGGATCAAACGACGGCATTTTCTCGTGTTGATGGCGATGACGCTACTCTGGGTAGGGCTGATTGCCCGGCTGTGGTGGATACAGCTCGGCGCGCCCCATCGCTTTTCCCGGCGCGGAATCGACTTGGTGAAAGCTTCGGTGAAGCAACGGCAGCAAAGCTTTGTGCTGCACAGCGGCCGCGGAGATATTTTGGATCGCGGCGGCTATGCGTTTACAGGCGTAGAGCATCTCGCCCTGATTTTGTTTCCGCTTGCCCGCGGCAGCCTGGAAGGGACAGAAGGGCTTGCCAGGCTGGCGGAAATTACAGGCCAGCCAAAAGAACGGCTGTCCGAGACGATGGAAAAAGCAAAGGTCCCGCTGCTTCTGCGCAGCGAAACAGGCAAGCTGATCGAGCTTACCCAAAAGCAGGCAGACGAAATCAACGCGCTTGCGATTCCCGGTGTAGTAGCATTGGCGGTGACGGAGCGCTACCGCACAGACGAAGTGGCCAAGCATCTGATCGGCTTCATTCACAAAAATCCTGGCATGGTCGAGACGCTCTACCCGGACGAATGGGCGAGCGGCAAAATGAATGCGGAATCTACCGTTGGCGCATCCGGGCTGGAAAGAAGCTTTGACCGCTTTTTGCAAGGAGTGGAGCCGTCGGTCTTGTCCTACTACGTCGACGGCCAGGGCAAGCCGCTGCGCGGACTGGACATTCGCTATACGAAGCCTAGCAATCAATATTACCCGCTTTCGCTGTCGACCACGCTCGATGTGGACATTCAGCGGCGAATGGAGGCGGCGGCAGATCAGGTCGGCCTGCGGGAAGGCAGCGTCGTCGTCCTGGATGCGCAAAACGCCGATATTCTCGCCGCTGTCAGCCGGCCAAGCTACGACCAGACGAATGTAGGCGGCCAAGCCGGCGAGTGGAAAAACAGGGCGTTCAAGCAGTTGCCGCCAGGCTCTGTCTTCAAGACGGTGGTAGCCGCTGCCGCCTTGGCGGAAGGCGTGATTTCCCCTACGGAGCGGTTTACGTGTACGGGCGAGTACGGCAAGTACCATTTTTCCTGCTGGAAAAAGGAAGGGCACGGCAGCGTCACGATGGAGGAGGCTTACGCCGAGTCGTGCAACATCGCTTTTGCGGAAATTGCGAAAAGAGTCGGCTCAGAAAAGCTGGAGGAGTACGCCCGGAGACTGGGCTTGACCGCTCAGGTGGGGCATGCAACTGCGCATCTGTTCAAGCTGGATGGATTCAAGCAGCTCGATGGCGAAGAAAGCGGCCGTGTGTTTGCGAAGGATGTCTCCTACAGCGACGAGGGCGTCTTGATCCAGAGCGCAATCGGCCAGCGCGATGTGCGGATTACTCCGCTGCAGGCGGCGAACATGATGGTGACGATCCTGCGCGGCGGCCAACCCGCGCAGGTACGTCTGGTCAAGGAAATTGCTTATCGAAACGGACAGCCGTTCTACCAGTTTCCGGAGCAGAAGCTCTCTGCCGCCGGAATCGACTATGTGACAGCGAGCAAGCTGCGCAAAATGATGCGCAAGGTCGTTACAGATGGGACCGGCCAAATACTGCTGGATTCTTCCTGGCAGGTTGCCGGGAAGAGCGGGACCGCCCAGACAGGGAGTACAAGCGATTCCAAAAATCACCTTTGGTTTGTCGGCTACGCTCCTTTGGAGGAGCCGCGCTATGCGATCTGTGTCGTATCAGAGAACCAGCCAAGCTGGGGGAAGAACCAGGCGATGGAGCTTTTTCGCCGGGCTGTCGATGAGCTTGCCGATTATACAGCTCGATCTTCCCAACTTCGCGCAGGGTATTCCCGAGAATGAACCCGCGCGCCTGAAGCTGATTGCGCTTGCCAAGCCCGACAATCAGCATCAGCGGGGAGGAAGACATGTACACGGATTGCGAAGCTTTTGCCCAGATGGTTCGTTTGTCCCCTTTGCTCGGGGACAGCCGCTTGATCGTGTGGCTATGCCAATCGCCGATGTACTGCCACTGGCGGTTTCGGCTCAGCTTGCGGACGAGCCTTTTCAAGTAGTCATCATCGAAAAAGATCGAGTGCGGCTGGTGAATCGCATTTGGCCCCGGGTCGCTGGCAAACGTCACGACCCACTTTTCATCCCCGAGCGGATATCCCATCATGATCCCTCCTGTTTCCAGCGAGGGTTTTTTTCGTACAGTCTGTTCGATCTGTTTCCATGCCTTTGGCGTGATGTACAGTGTCGTCATGAAACGCGTTCCCTCCTTGAAATCACCGCTAGCATTCGCTCTATATCGTATGTGCGGCGCAAGCAGAACGTCCCGCTCGCGAAATCATGACAATTGTCGAAAAAAAGATTGTAACTCTTCCTCTTCCTTTCTATAATTTAGGAAAATACATGACTGGAAAGGTTGATTGTATGCCTACGGCACCCGTCGATCACAAACTGATTGGGCAAGTATTAGCAGAGGATCTTTACTCCAACAGCGGAGTTTTGCTGCTGGGAAAGAATACGACGATTACGGCTGCACATGTACATATTCTTCTGAAACAGCGAGTGCGAGAGGTTGCGGTCGTGCAAACCTGGACGGAAGGAACGGGGGAGCAGGTTTCTACACAATTATTCCAGTTGGAGGCTGACGCGGAGACTGTCGCCGCTTACGTACAAGCCTTGGACCAGACGCGGCTGCTTTTCGATCAACTGCAGCAGGACAAGGTGGGCAGTCTGGAGCAGTTTTCGCAAATTTTTGCGAATGTGCTGGAAAAATCGACGAAGCATCTGGGACTGTTTCGTTCCCTGTACGTGTTGGAAGGGGCGGACAGTTATACATATCGGCATTCGTTGAACGTAGGTATTCTGTGTTCGCTGATCGCCCGGCTGTTGAAGTGGGACGAGCAGCAGGTGACGTTTATGGGGAACGCAGGATTTTTGCATGACGTGGGAAAAATGCGCATTCCCAAGGAAGTGCTGCTCAAGCCGGACAAGCTGACAGAGGAAGAATTTGCGATCATGAAAAAGCACACGACTTACGGCTACGACATGATTCGCAAGATGGAAGGCGGCTCAGAGAAGCTGGCGCTCTGCGCGCTGCTTCACCACGAGCGGCTGGATGGCTCCGGGTATCCTGAACAGCGAAAAGGCGACGAAATACCGCTGGAGTGCCAGGTTTTGGCGATCGCCGACATGTTCGACGCGATTTGCTCCGACCGGGTCTACAAAGGCAGAACTTCTCCGTTCGAGGCGGCGCAGCTTCTGTGGAAGGAAGCTTGCAACGGGCTGTTGAACATTGAGGTGGTCTCGGTTTTTGTGCGCTACATCGCTTTGCTGTACGTCGGGGCGAGGGCGCGCCTGAGCAGCGGGGAAGAGGTCGAAGTAATTCTGATTCACCAGGACGAGCCGATGCGGCCATTGGTGCGGCGCAGCGGCGAGTTTCTCGATTTGCGTTACGAGCGCAAGCTGACGATTGAAAAAATGATCGGGTAGGCGTAGACAGACCGCTCTCTATGTGAGAGCGGTTTCTTTGTTGCCAATTTGTGACAGTTGTGCGGGTAGCTCGACCTTGGGCGCAAAGTGTGCCACAATGAGACTGATGTTGGCTTTGGCCAGCAAAAAAACGTGTCGCCTTTCGCAGCCGTCTGTTTAGGGGACGGCGCATGGACACGTACAGTACACGCAAGGAGAGAGTACCATGATACGTAAAGCGGAACCGAGAGATGCAGCATTTGCGGCACCGCTGATTTATGAAGCCATTGGAGATATCGCGTACACCTTGACGGGAGCGACGGAGGCTGACGAGGCCATTTCGCTGATGGCGCAGTTTTTCGCGCAGCAACAAAATCGGCTCAGCTACGAAAATGCCGTCATTGCCATGGAAGGAGACGAGCCAATGGGACTGGCGCTGTTTTATCATGGCAGCCAGACCGAAGCGCTCGATCGGCCGTTTGTCGAGTTTGTCCAAAAGCGGACGGGCGTAGCTCCCGCGCTGGTCAAGGAAGCGCGCGACGATGAGTTTTACCTCGATTCGATAGCGGTGCGCTCGGACAAGAGGGGCAGAGGGATCGGCAAAAAGCTGCTGGCAGCGTTCGAGCAGGAGGCAATCCAGCGCCGCCATGACCGCATCGCCCTTTTGGTGGACGAGGAAAATCCGCGTGCGCGCCAGCTCTACGAAGCATTGGGCTATCGCCAGGACGGGACGGTAATGGTGAGCGGACATCAATTCCGCCATATGGTTAAAAGCGTATTAGTGCCGGTATAGATCGTAGCGGTGTAGGAAAAACGTTTCCGATTCGAAGGAAACGTTTTTTTGCATGCGGGTGTGCGGTGGCATGGGGAGATGGAGCGGCTGGAGTGATTGGTAAGTGGCGGTTGGGGACGACAGGTACGGTCAGCATGGGGCCAGCCAAGTTTTGAGCATGTTAGCGTGGAAAATTTGGTTGAAATTGGTTCTTTGGAAGATTGAAAATCGACGGCTACATTCGTAACAATAAGAAAAAGCAGGTCAAGTCAAGCATGGACAAAAAGGAGCTGCCTGAATGCGCGAGCAGATGGAAAAGTGGGTTCACGCGTGGAAAACGCTTATGACGGACATGGAAAGACAAGGGGCGCGTATTTGGCCGCTCATCATCGGGCCGCCTGCTGTGCCAGAGCAAGTCGCAGAGGCGGAAGCGCGGCTGGGGATCAGGTTGCCTGCGGCCATTCGCCGGATTTTGCTTGCGGGGACGAGTCGCGTCCAGGTTGGCTGGTCGTTGCCAGCGAGAACGGGCGAGCCTTTTTCCCTCAGCGGGGATCTCGGCTGGAGCCTGGACGGCTTCGAGTGGCCTTATTTTGGCGACGAGGAAGACCCGAGCGACGAGCAGCGGTATCTTTGCTTCCACACAGGAGGCAATGGCGACATGCTGCTGCTGGATTTGCGAGCTGGCGCAGACGATCCGCCCGTGTATGCCTGGGGGCATGAGACAGGCGAGTTTCTTTTGCTCGGGCAAAGCTTCACGGCATTTGTCGACCGGGTGACAGCGCTTGGGTGTATCGGGGCAGAGAGCTGGAACTACGAGCCGTTTGCCGGAGCGGATGGCCTGGATGTGCACGGGCACAACGCAGAAAGCTGGAAGCGGTGGCTGCAGAGCGTTCGCTGGAAGAAGCGGCTACTGACTTTTCCTGGCTGATCGAATACGCCGCGATGCACGGAGCAGGGGACGAACGCGTCCGGGTGGCGTTTCGCCAGTATGCGCCGGACAGCATTTTGCAAGCATGGGTGACGAAAATCGCGCAGGAAAAGACCTTTTCCGGAAGGGAGCCATGGTGCGAGCTTTTGGCGGAAACGCAGGGAGCCAATGCTGCGGGCTGGGTTCGTTCGCTGTGGAAGCCGCAGGAAGGAGAAAAGCTCGTGTCTGGCAGCCAGCGGGCTTATTTGACCGCAGCGTGCCTGCCCTGCCGGAAGCAGAAGGGCTGCCGCTCGTTCTTGCGGAGTTGGACGAAGAGGCCGGGAGTGGAGGCAGATCATGTCGGGCAGGAGGGGAACGGGGAATGAAGCATGTCGTTGCGATTTGGGGAACGACCTTGCAGACGGACGAAGAGCTGCAGTCTTTCCTGCAGCCTGAGTACACGGAGGACGGGGACGTGATCCCGTCCGGATTTATGGCCGCCGCAGGGCTGGATTGGGTTGACGAAGATTTTTTCGAGGTGCACGCGGTGGCGCAGGTAGAGGAGCGGGCAGCGTTTTTGGCTTATTTGCAGCGCGAGTGCGTATCCGCCGGGGAGAGTTTTGCCGAAAAAATTCCGCCGAACCTGTCCGGGGAGATTGCCCGTTTTCCGACAGTTATTTTGCTCTACGGGCAAGTGACCAACTACGGGACTGTGAATGAAGCTTTGTTTGCGCTGACGGGTGAGCAGCACGTAGGCGATGGGCTTGTGGAGCTGTTGGCGACAATCGAATATGAGGAATGAGCAGGGGCGTCCGGCTGAGTGCGGGCGCTTTTTCTATTTTTCAAGCTGGGGAGAGGTTGAGTCATAAAGGGGAAGCAGAAGGCTAACGTTTGGGAACAGACGCGCTATTGCCTTTCTTCTATTGAAGAGAGGTGCCGAAAGGGCAGCAAGGCAAGAGGGGGCACTTTTCTAGCAAGAAGGAGCCTAGATTATCTTTTGTTTCGAATAGGGCTCATTCCGTCTGGCTGCGTTGTTCTGGCAACGCAGATAAATACACGGTGTGCAGGTTCGAAACCGATAAAATATACGTCCTCCCAGATGATGTTTGTCCGTTTCGGGAACGCAGATTCGTTCATTTGATATGTATTGTAAGGTTTTTTCCTTAGGAACTTTACATGAGGAGTTGGTGTGCATGCCAATCATCAAACCATTTATGACGTCTCTGCGCTTCACCTCGACGATGGGAGCCGGAACAGGTACAGGAGCCACTTTTGCGATTGCAGCAACCGAGTTCAGTACAGATGCGGGTACTGCGGCTACTGCATTCCCAAGTACCTTTGCCTTCTACAATCTCTACATCAACGGCGTCCTGCAGCCAGGAAACACGTCCACCATCAGCACAACCACTATCACGATCCCGGATGGCGACGCTGAGAATGCGGGGACACCTGTCTTGGTTGAATTCGTCGTCAACTAAAACAAGAGATCCACTCAAACGGGAAGCCCCAGGCGATTGTACATGCCTGGGGTACTCTCGTTCCGTCGCCAGACTGTCTGACATGGGGGGGAGAAGTGGCGCACGCTCCTTTTTTGCCCGTTCTCGTTGGACCAAAAACAGCTTAGCCGAGTTACGCATGGAAAGCTTTGGAGGTGAACCGGCAGCCGCAAAAACGCACGCATCATTCGTATAGAGAGGAGGGAAAAGTTTTGCAGCAAAGAAACATCCAGTGCAGCGCCGCCAATCGGACGTACTCCCTAAATGTGCGCTATCAGCTCATGCCTTTGGGATGTCCAGACATTTTTCCGGGACAGCCGTGCCCTACCTGCCCCCCTTGCCCGCCGTGTCCGTGCACGCCAGGACTGCTGACCACCACGATTTATCAATACACGACGTTTTCCGATGGACAAAAAAATGTGTACACCGACGCGGATGCCGCGCCACAGCTCAGCACCTCAGGGATTCTCGGACAGCAGTCGGTTTCGATCGTCAATTTGTTCATCAACGGGATTTTGCAACCGCCCAACAGCTATGTCGTGCAAAACGGGCTGCTGGTTCTGAGCGAGGTACCCTCCCAAGGCGTCCCGATTATTTTGCAGTTTATCCAAATTCATTAGCGTTGCATAAAAAATGAATCCATCTATTGTCAAATTATTCTGAATGACATTTTCAACTTCACAACCAAAA